>NZ_DKJX01000069.1:0-117463 GCF_002454935.1 Massilia sp. UBA6681 | reverse complement strand
CTGGAGCCCTGCCCCCCGGCCAGCGTGGGCGAGGTGCTGGCCCTGTTCGCCCGCGAAGGTTTCGAGCATGCCGCCGTGATCGGCCGCCTGGACGAAGGCGCGCGCAGCGACGATGCCCGCGCCGAGGATGCGCTGGCCGAGCTCGAATCCCTGCTGGCCACGAACGGCCGCGCGGCGCCGCTTGCCGAGGCGCTGGCCGCGCTGCGGCGTGCGGTGGCAGAGCTCGAGTATGCGGCCGCGCTGGCGCCGCTCGATGTGCTGGCGGCGCAACTGGCGCCGGACGCGGCCTGATGGCGAGGGTGGCTCAGCCGCGGCAGACCAGGCCGAAGCGGGTCGCCTCGCAGCCGCGCTTGAGGCAGGCGGTGGCGTGATAACCAGCCGCGCGGCATAAACGCAGGGTTTCGGCCAGCGGGCTTTCCGGATCGGGCTGTTCGGCAGACACGGTGCGCGTGGGCGGGGGCGGGGCCGGCGCCGGGGCCGCTACCCGTTCGCGCGCCGGCTTGGGCGGCTGCTTTTTCGGTTCCGGACGTGTCGGTTTTGCGGACGCCGCGGCCGCAACGCGGCGCTCCTGTACGCGCTTGGCCGCCGGCATTGGCGCAGGCGGCTTGGCGACGGCTTTCGGGGGCGCGGCGGGCGGCGCGACCGCTGCCGGCGCTGAGCTTTCAATCTCTGCGCTGCCCGACGCCGCGGCCACAGGCACATTGTCGACCAGGTCTGCAGGTGGCGGCGCCGCTTCGACCGGCGCCGTGGCCACCGGCGCCGGCGTCAGCAATCTCAGCGGCGGACGGGCGTCGGCTTCCGGTTCGGAGGCGGGAGCGGCAGCCGGCACCGTCGGCGGTGCCGGATTCTCCTGCGCGGGCGTGTGGTCGGCCACGACCGCCAGCGTCGATTCCACGCGGGTCTCCTGCACCATCCACGCCGCCGTACCGGCCACCGCCACGACCGCGGCCAGGCCGACGGTCCAGCCCAGGGCCTTGCGGCCCCAGCGCTCGGTCCAGGGCGGCGGTTCCGGCTGCAGCGGTATCGACCAGTCCGGCTCGCGGCTGGAAAACGAGGCGAACTCGGGCGAAACGCGCGGGGCGCGCGGCGGCTCCGGTGCACCCGACGGCGCCATGCTGGGTTCGACGCGGGGCGGCACGAAGGTCTGCGCCGGCGCCGCATGGGGCGGCGGTGGCGCAGGTGCTTCGGCTGGCGCACGGCTGCGCCAGACGCCGGCGCGCTGGCGAACGGGCGTCTCCGGCGCGCCGGCCGGCGCTGGGGCATGGGGTGGCGCGACCTCGGCCTGTGGCTGCGGCGCCGGCGGCGGCGCAGCCTGGACGCGGCGCACCGGGCGTACCGGCACGGCGGACTGGCTGTCGCCGAAGTCTTCCAACAATCGGTTCTTCATGGGCGGGACCTGCTTGCGAACAGGTCGAGTGTAGCCGAATCACCGGAATCCTGCGTGCTGCGGTGCGGCATGCGCACCACAACCGGCCTGCATGCCGCTCAGGCCTTGGCCGGCCGGTGCGTGACGACGCGGTAGATGTACCAGGCCAGCAGGATGCCGAAGATGCCCTTCGACACCGGATCGACGTACTTGCCCACCTGTTCGTAATTGCTCTCAAGCAGGAAACCGGCCCCGGTCAGGATCCCGGTCCAGGCCAGCGAGCCGATCGTCGAGTACAGCAGGAACTGGCCCCAGGACATGCATGCCAGCCCGGCCGGCACCGAGATCAGGGTGCGGATCGCCGGGATCAGGCGCCCGAACAGCACCACCGAGCGGCCGTGGCGATCAAACGCGGCGATCGCCTTGTCGATGTTTTCGCTGCCGACCGTCATCCAGCGCGCGTGCCGGTCGGCGAAGGCCTTCAGGCGTTCCTTGCCATACTTGCGTGCGCCCCAGTACCAGGGCAAGGCCCCGGCGATCGAGCCCGCCGTGCCCGCGACCAGCACGCCGACCAGGTTGAGGTCGCCGCGTGCGACGACGAAGCCGGCAAAGGGCATGATCAGCTCGGACGGGATAGGCGGAAAGATGTTTTCGAGGGCCATCAGCAGGAAAACGCCGATGTAGCCGCTCTTCTCCAGGAAATTCGTGATGAACTCGAACATGGTGGATCGCCAGTTGATAGGACGGATTCCACACTACCATGTTGTCAAGAATACTAGCGCTCGCCTGTGGCCGGACGGCGGTCGATGGCGCCGGGCGCGCTACTCCGCTAACATGCGGAAATTTCCTCTTGGAATTCCGACAACAGGACAAAGGACCGCAATTGCTGAAGCTCAGCCTGGACGCACTCGAAATCGTCGAAACCATTGCCCGCAAGGGCTCCTTCGCGGGCGCCGCGAAAGAACTGTTCCGCGTCCCCTCCACCATCTCCTACACGGTCGCGAAACTCGAAGAAGACCTGGGCGTGCGCCTGTTCGACCGCTTCGGCCCGAAAGTGGCCCTGACGGCGGCCGGCAAGGAGTTGCTCAGGGAAGGCCGCTATCTGCTGCGCGCGGCAGGCGACCTGGAGTCGCGCGTGCGCCGGGTCGCCTCCGGCTGGGAGACCGAGCTGACGATCGGCATGGATTCGATGCTCGCGCCAAGCGGCCTGCAGCCCGACATCGAAGCCTTCTACGAAGTGGCCGACCAGACCCGGCTGCGCCTGGTGAGCGAGGTACTGTCCGGCACCTGGGACGCCCTGCTCGACCGCCGGGTCGACCTGCTGGTCGGCGCTGCCGGCGAAGGCCCCTCGGGCGGCGGCTACACCGCCGAGCCCCTGGGCGCCAGCCGCTTCGTGTTCGCGGTAGCGCCCGGCCACCCGCTGGCCGCCATCGATCGCCCGCTGGAAAAGGCCGACCTGCTGGACTACCGCGCGGTCGCGGTCTCGGATTCGGCACGCCAGCTCGGTCCGCGCACGGTGGGCCTGCTGTTCGGCCAGGACATGCTGGCGGTGCCGGACATGGAGACCAAGTTCGCCTTCCAGCTGCGCGGCATCGGCTTCGGCTTCCTGCCCGAGTCCTGGGCCCGGCCCGCGATCGAGGCCGGCCTGCTGGTGGAAAAGGAGGTGGTCGAGCCCAAGCCGGACGAGACCTTCTACCTGGCCTGGCGCAGCGGCGAGGAAGGCGCGGCGCTGGCCTGGTGGCTCAAGCGCATGCGCGAGCAGTCACCCTTCGCGCGCCTGATCGCGCGTCACTGCCACGAGGCGCACCTGAAGGTGCAGGCCGTGGATCAGGCCGGCCGAACAAAATAGACGAAGGTGCTTTTCGGGTACAGGTGCCGGTAGACCGGGCGCGCCAGCGTCTTGAGCGCCGACTTCGGTTCCATCCAGCCGCTGCTGGCGTTGTACAGCTTGCGCAGCGATGGACGCAGCGGCACCAGGCCGGCTTCGCGGCCCAGCGCGTTCAAGGAATCGTAGGTGAAGGCATTGATGTGCTCGAAGGGGGCGATCGCCATGATGTCGTCCGGACTCAAGGCCCCGAAGTCCCTGGCGCCGAGCAGCTTGCGGATCGACTTCGCGGAGTTCGGCACGCTCAGCTTCACCAGGCCGCCCGGCCGCAGGGCGCCGGCAAGCGTTTTCAGCGTGTCGCCGGGCTCGAGCAGGTGCTCGAAGACCTGTTCCGTATTAATGAAATGAAATTCGTCGCGCGGCAGCGCACCGGCATCGACCACCGGGATGCCGACCGACTTGGCATAATCGATCCGGACCTGCGACAGCTCGGCGCCGCACACGTCGACCCCGTAGGCGCCGGCCATCTTGGCCCACTCGGCCCAGCCGAAGCCGAAATCGAGGGCCTTGATGCTGCCCGGGCGCGCGCGGAAATGGTCGAGCATGAACTGTACTTGCTCGGCCAGGTAGCGGTAATCGTCCAGGCCCCAGCGCGCCGCCACCGCTTCGCGTTCGGTGGCCGGCAGCCAGCGGTCGTAGATTTCCTCGAGCAGTTCGGGCGCCGGCACCTGGGCCTGGAAAGCCAGGCCGCAGTGTTCGCACTGGGCCAGCTAGTAGTCGTAGCCTGTGAAGTCGCGCTCGACCCGGCGCCCGTAGTGGTCCTGCATGTAGCGGCTGATGCCGGGGCTGTCCAGGGGTTCGCGGTACAGCGTGCGGGTAGACGAGCGCCGGCAACCGGGACATTGCCCGCGCTTGAACAGCAGGGGACGGGATGAATCAGGCATGGCGGCCTCCGCAGTCGATACAGGGCTACTGCTGACAAGCGGATGGTATGCCAAAGGCCCGCGCCCTGCCATGGCGCGTCAATCGTGCGCGGGTAATTCAGGCCGCCTGGGTCTCGATGCGGATGGCGCCCGACAGGGTCTTGTGCACGGGGCACTTGTTGGCGATATCGGTCAGGCGCTGGCGCTCCTCGAGCCCGAGCGCGCCCACGTACTCGATGTGGCGCTGGAAGGCGTAGCCGCCGTCCTTCGGACCGTGGGTAATGCGCACCCGCACGTCCTCCAGCGCCAGCCCCTTGCGGCGGGCATACATCGTCACCGTCAGCGTGGTGCACGCGGCCAACGCCGCGGCCAGCAGGTCGTGCGGTTCGGCCCCGCTGTCCTCGCCGCCGAAGGCTTCCGGCGCGTCGCTCAGCAGCTGGTGCCTGCCGATCGTGATCATCTGCTGCAGCTTGCCCTCGCCTTTTTGTGCAGTCACTTCCATCGCATTCCCCCGTCTCGTGAATGGCGCGGGCGGTCCGCGCCTTGTTGCTCAGTTGGGCAGATCGAACACCAGGATCTCGGCCGCCTCGGCCTGCTCGAGCCGCACCGCATCCTCGTCGGTAATCTTGAGCGCGTCGCCGCCCTGCAGTTGCACGCCGTTGACCGTGGCGCGGCCGCGGATCACGTGGACGTAGGCCTGGCGTCCGGCAGCCAGCGCGTGGCTCAGCGCATCGCCGCCGTTCATGATCGTGGCGTAGATCGAGGCATCCTGGCGCATCGACACGGAACCTTCACGGCCGTCGTTCGAGGCGATCAGGCGCAGGCGGCCCTGCTTCGAGGCGGCGTCGAAATGCTTTTCCTCGTAGCCCGGCGGCTCGTCGGTGGTATTCGGCTCGATCCAGATCTGCAGGAAATGCACGCCCTCATCCTTCGAGTGGTTGTACTCGCTGTGGACCACGCCGCTGCCCGCGCTCATGCGCTGCACGTCGCCGTAGCGCAGCACCGAACCGTTGCCCATGCTGTCCTTGTGCTCGAGCGCGCCTTCCAGGACATAGGAGATGATTTCCATGTTGCGGTGGCCGTGCGAGTCGAAACCGCGGCTCGGGGAGACGTGGTCCTCGTTGATGACGCGCAGCGGGCCAAAACCCATGTGCTTCAAGTCGTAGTAGTGGCCAAACGAGAAGCTGTGCTGGGATTTGAGCCAGCCGAAGCTGGCGGCGCCGCGTTCATTGCTTTTACGTACGTTCAACATGGTGTTCTCCTTGTATATTGGGTGACCATCGAAGGCCTTGATCATCGGCGTTGTGCTTCCTGTGAGCCGTTGCGCCGCTGCCGTTCGATGCGATGGAGCCATTATGCGCGCCTGAATCGGGATTGAAAAACGAGTAATTTACCGCCGAATCATCGAAATTTTCGAACCTCCCCGGCGAGCGTGCTCCCCGAGTTCTCCCCGTATGGTCTAATCGCAGGAGAACAAGCCCTGGAGCCGACGATGCAGACTGCCCGCCCCGACCCGAACACGCTGGACGAAGCCACGCTCGCCTTCGTGCGGTCCGTCTTCCAGCACGCGCGCGCCGGCGAAACCGAGGCGCTGGCCACGCTGCTGGCGCAGGGCCTGCCGCCGAACCTGCGCAACGAACGCGGCGACAGCCTCTTGATGCTGGCCTGCTACCATGGCCACGTCGACACGGCCCGCACCCTGCTCGAGCACGGCGCCGACGCGGAACTCATGAACGACGCCGGCCAGACACCGCTTGCCGGCGCCGCCTTCAAGGGCGACCTGGCGGTGGCTACCCTGCTGCTGGACCATGGCGCGAGCGTTGCCAGCGCCGGCCCAAACGGCAAGAACGCCCTAATGTTCGCCGCCATGTTCAACCGCACCGAGATCTCCCGCCTGCTGCTGGCGCGCGGCGCCGATCCGCATGCGCTGGACGCCGACGGCCTCAGCGCGCTGGCGGCGGCGCAGCGCATGGGTGCGCAGGATACGGCGGCCCTGTTGGCCGGCCTCGGCTGAGCATCCAGCGCGCGTTCATGTTGCTTGCGGCAAGATTGCAAACTGGCTTTGGTTCTGGCGTAATATGTTCAAGGAACCCATCGGTTCAGCAAAGCAGAGACAATGGAACGACCCCGTATTCCGCTGGATGAAGCACAACGCCTCGCCGCCCTGCACGCCACCAGGCTGCTCGGCAGCGCGCCCGAAGAGACCTTCGACCGCATCACCCGCACCGCCGCGCGCCTGCTGGGCGTGCCGATCGCCCTGGTGTCCCTGATCGACAAGGACCGCCAGTGGTTCAAGTCGCGCACCGGCCTGGATGCCTGCGAAACCCCGCGCGACATCTCCTTCTGCGGCCACGCCATCCTCAGCGACGAACCGCTGGTGGTGCCGGACGCGGCCCAGGACGCGCGCTTCGTCGACAATCCGCTGGTCACCGGCGACATGCACCTGCGCTTCTACGCCGGCGTGCAGCTATATTCGGTGGGCCGCAAGAAGATCGGCACCTTGTGCGTGATCGACAGCAGGCCGCGCCAGCTCGGTCCCGGCGAGCTCGACGCCCTGCGCGACCTGGCCCGCATGGTCGAGCAGCTGGTCTACCACCGCCAGCTGGCGATGGCGGCGCAATCCCTGAGCGAGCGCCTGCAGGACTGCGCGCCGGCCCCGGGCGGCTCCCCGGCCTCGGGCGAACTGGCCTGGCTGGTCGCGCACGACCTGCTCACCGGGCTGCCGAACCGCCAGGCGATGCTGCGCGCCATCCAGGGCAGCATCGCCGGCTGGCGTGCCGACGGCACACCGGCCCTGGTCGCCTGCATCAACGTCGATCGCTTCAAGCGCTTCAACGAGACCCTCGGCCACCGCGCCGGCGACGAGATCCTGGTGGGCCTCGCCACCAGCCTGCAGGCCCTGCTGCGCGAAGGCGACATGCTGGCCCGCGCCGGCAGCGACGAATTCCTGCTCCTGCTGCATGCGCGCGGCGAGCACCCGGAACCGGAACGCGCGTTCGACCGCATCATGGCGGCGGCCAACCGCGCCATCCCGACGCCGGACGGTGAAATCGCCCTCACCTGCAGCATCGGCACCACCCTGCTGCCGCAGGACGGCGACGACGCCGACGCCCTGCTCAACAACGCCGTCACTGCGATGCGCCATGCCAAGGCCCAGGGTCGCGGGGCAATCGTACGCTTCACCCCGGAGCTGCGCACCGAGCACGGCCGCCGCCTCACCCTGGAGAGCCACTTGCGGCGCGCAATCGCCCAGGACGAGCTGTTCCTGCAATATCAGCCCAAGGTCGACCTGCGCAGCGGCAGCCTGGCCGGCTTCGAGGCCCTGGTGCGCTGGCGCCACCCGGAATATGGCGTCATTCCGCCCGACGAGTTCATTCCGATCGCCGAGGAGAGCGGCATGATCGTCCCGATCGGCGAGTGGGTGCTGCGCAGCGCGGTGGGGCAGATGGCCGCCTGGCGCGCGCAAGGCTTGCCGCTGGCGCCGGTGGCGGTCAACCTGTCGGCGCGCCAGTTCCTGCAAAGCGACGTGATCGCCATGGTGGGCGAACTGCTGGAGCAATCGGGCCTCGCGCCCGGACTGCTGGAACTGGAGCTGACCGAAAGCGTATCGATGGCCGACCCGGAACGCAGCGTGGTCGTGATGCGCGGGCTGGGCGATCTCGGCGTCATGCTGAGCATCGACGATTTCGGCACCGGCTATTCGAGTTTCGGCTACCTGCGCCGCCTGCCGCTCGACAAGCTCAAGATCGACAAGTCCTTTGTGCAGGACATGGCGCACAGCGCCGAATCGTCCGCCATCGTGCAGGCGATCGTCGCCATGGCGCACCGCCTGCAGCTGGCCGTGATCGCCGAAGGCGTCGAGACGGCGGACCAGGTGGCGGCCCTGCGCAAGGCCGATTGCGACCAGATCCAGGGATACTATTACTCGCGGCCGCTGGCGGTCGAAGATTGCGCGGCCTTCATCCGCCAGTATGCGGCCGAGCCGGCCGGCGGATCGTCGGTTTCGGCAAAGGCGTGAGCGGCGGGCTTGCCGATATAATCCCACGCTTGCGTAACCACACCGAAGGATGACGATGAAAGCACTGCCCCTGTTCCTGTCCCTGGCATTGAGTTCGCATGCCGCGTTGGCCGACGATGCCGGCATCTTGAAATGCCGCACCCTGACCGACACCGGCGCCCGCCTGGCCTGCTACGACGCCATCCAGGTCGGCGCCCGCCCGCAGGTGGCGACCGCCGCGGCCGCACCGGCGCGCAGCAAGGAGGAGAACTTCGGCATCGAGGCGAAGAAGCAGCGCGAAGCGGAACCGCAGTCGATCACCTCGACCATTGCCGGCGACTTCCAGGGCTGGGGACCGTCCTCGCAGATCCGCCTCGCCAACGGCCAGGTGTGGCGCATCATCGACGGCAGCGAAGCCGTGCTGGCGCCGATGCGCAACCCGAAGGTCACGATCGAACGAAACATGTTCGGTACCCTGTTCCTGAGGGTCGACGGAACTAACAGTTCCGCGAAAGTGCGCCGGGTCCAGTAATCAGGCTGCGAGGGTGCGCACCATGTAGCGCGCCTCGCCCGGATAAGTGGCCAGGGCGGCGCGCGCCGTATCGCAGGACATCGCCCCGACTTGGTAGCCGAGCGCTCCCCAGAAGCCGGCGGTATCCTGCACCGACACGAGCGCCGAGGACGTGAAACCGCGCTCGCGCGCCTGCGCCAGCAGGTGCTCGACCAGCCTGCGCGCCAGCCCGCGGCCATGCGCACGCGGCGCCACCGCCAGGTCGTGCAGGTAGAGCGTGTCGGCATCCACGGCGGGTTCGAAGGGCGCGCCGAGCTGCGTTACCTTGCCCAACCTGCTCGGGTAGGCGAACAGGTAGGCGCAGATCCCCTCCCCATCCTCCGCGACGATGCAGCTTTCCCTGGCCGCGCCCATGCGCGCCAGCACCACCTCGCCCGCTTCCTGCATCGACGGCGGGTAGCAGGCCGCCTGCACGGCGAGGAGGATGTCGAGGTCGGCCGGGCGCATGGCGCGGATCCCATGGTGATATGCGAACTGCATGATTCTGGCGAGATAAAAACGCGGGATGGTAGCACGCTGCCGGCTTCCTCGTCGTTCGTCGCACCGCCATCGTCGTTCGTCGCGCCGCACTTTCACGCCGGGATCGGCTTTCCTAGACTTGCCACATTGCCTTATATTGAACAGCAAGGAGAACGACATGTGGCGCAAGATCATCGACTGGTACGAGGAACTCGAACGTGAACACCTGGCCATCCTGGAGCGGCCGGAGCTGGCTGCGCAGGTGGCGCCCGGCTACCGGCGCAAGATGGCGGACAGCCTGGCGACGATGTCGCCGATCGAGCGCCAGCAATTGCGTGACTTCTCGCTGACCTATCGCGGACGGCGCTTCTGGCTGGCGATCGCCAAGTTCGCGCTCGCCTTCACCTGCATCGGCCTCCTGATGGAACTGGCGCTCGACAAGGGCAGCTGGATTGCGCCGGTCGTCGTCGCCAACCTGTTGGGCTTCGGCTTGCTGATGGGTGGGGTCGGCGTCTGGTTCAACGCCACCCAGTCGTTCAAGAATACCCGCAGGTTCGTCGTCGGTATGCTCCTCGGCGTACTGGGCGCCTTCGTCGGCATCGCGCTCGGCGATGGGCGCCCGCTGGTGGAGCAGATGCCCAAGCTCATGCGCATGATTCCCTTCGTGGCCCTGATCGGCGCCCTGGCCGCCGTCCCCTTGATCGTCCTGGCGCTCTACCGCCGCCGCCAGAATGCCGCGCTGATGGAGCAGCTGCAGCGCGATGCCGAGCGCGAGCGCCTGGCGCGCGAGCTGAGCGAATCGCAGCTGCGCATGCTGCGCGCCCAGATCGAACCGCACTTCCTGTTCAACACGCTCGGGGCGGTGCAGCAGCTGGCGGCGGACGGCGCACCGCGCGCCGCCGCGCTCACGGCCGACCTGATCGCCTTCCTGCGCGCCAGCTTCAGCGACATGCGCTGCGAGCAGGTCAGCCTGAAGTGCGAGTTCGCCACCATCGAATCCTACCTGCGCGTGATGCAGGCCCGCATGGGTGCGCGCCTGCGCTTCGAGATCTCGCTTCCCGATGCGCTGGCTTCGAGCGAGGTGCCGAGCATGATCGTCCTGACCCTGGTCGAAAACGCGATCAAGCATGGCATCGAACCCTCGCTGCGCGGCGGCGAGATCCACGTCGGCGCCGCGGCGCAGGATGCCGGCATCCGCATCTGGGTGCGCGACAGGGGCGTCGGCATGAGCGACACACCCGGCAACGGCGCGGGCCTCGACAACGTGCGGCGCCGCCTTCAGCTGGCCTACGGCGACGCGGCGCGCCTGGTGCTGCGCGAAGCCGAGCCGGGCCTGAGCGCGGAGTTGCAAGTGCCGGCGAAGAAGGAGGCGGCATGACGCGGGTCCTGATCGCCGAAGACGAACCGCTGATGCGCGAACGCCTGGCCGGCATGCTGGCGACCTGCTGGCCCGAGGCCGAGGTGGTACTGCAGGCCGAGAACGGCAACGACGCCTGGGATGGATACCTCGAGCACGAACCCGAGGTCGTGTTCCTGGACATCCGCATGCCCGGCCTGTCCGGTCTGGAAGTGGCCGAGCGCATCGGCGACAGCGCCCACGTGGTGTTCGTCACGGCCTACGACCAGTACGCCGTCGAGGCCTTCGACGCCGGCGCGGTCGACTACCTGCTCAAGCCGGTGCAGCTCGACCGGATGGAGCGCGCGTTGGCGCGCATCCGGTCGAAACTCAGCACGCCGCCGGCCGACCTGGGCGAGCTGCTACGCCACCTGAAGACCGCCCTGCCCGGCGCGCGCGCCGAGAAGATGAAGTGGATCAAGGCCACCGTCGGCAAGCAGATCCGCCTGATCGACGTCGACGAGGTGCTGTTCTTCCAGTCCGACAGCAAGTACACGCGGGTGGTGCTGCCCGGTTCGGAAGCGCTGGTGCGGATTCCGCTGAAGGACCTGCTGGGAGGGCTGGACCGCGACCGCTTCTGGCAAATCCACCGCGCCACGCTGGTCAATGTCGGCGCCATCGCGGCGGTCGAACGGCTGGACGCAGAACGCATGCAGGTGCTGCTGCGCGGCTGCGGCGAGAAACTGGCGGTAAGCCGGACCTTCACCCACCTGTTTCGGGATTGAGAATCCGCGAATTCGTCATTTCATGACTTGTAAAATTGCCTCTGTTATATAATTCACAGGTGGAGTCCGGCCTGCGCGTCGTTCTTCTCTTTGAACGGGAGGATGCATGGCAACTGGCAGCAGCAAGGAAGAACGGGATCGCATCCCGCACGACGACGCGTCCAGCCATGGCCAGAGCGAAGGCGTGCCCAGCGTGGGCCAGCTGGAAGGCAGCGCCTACAATCCGCTCGGCGACCCGGGCGTGCGCCACTGGCAGGCCAGCCAGATCTCGCGCCCCGGCTTCGAAGAGCGCGGCAACATCTTCTTCGCCGCCATCGAGATGACCCGCATGCCGATGGTGGTGACAGACCCGAACCAGCCGGACAACCCGATCGCGTTCGTGAACCGCGCCTTCCTCGACCTGACCGGCTACGAGGAGGAGCAGGTCCTCGGCCGCAACTGCCGCTTCCTGCAGGGCGAGCAGACCGACCCGCATACCGTCGAAGAGATCCGCAATGCCTTGCGCGAACAGCGCGCGGTGGCGGTCGACGTCCTCAATTACAAGGCCGACGGCCGGCCGTTCTGGAACGGCCTGTTCATCGGCCCGGTGTTCGACGAAGGCGGCAAGCTGCTGTACTACTTCGCCTCGCAGATGGACATCACGCGCCGGCGCGTCTCCGAACAGTCCTACCTGCAGGCCCAGAAGATGGAAGCGATCGGCCAGCTGACCGCCGGCCTGGCGCACGATTTCAACAACCTGCTGCAGGTCGTCGCCGGCAACCTGGAGCTGGCCGCCTCCGATCTCGACGACCGAATCACCGTCGGCCAGGCCATCGACCGCGCGCGCCTGGCCAGCGAAAAGGCCGGCAAGCTCACCCAGCAGCTCCTGACCTTCGCGCGCAAGCAGCGCCTCGAACCGAAGCGCCTGAACCTGAATTCGCTGGTGGTGGAATTCAGCGAGATGCTGGTGCGCACGCTGGGCGACAAGGTCGACCTGCACCTCGACCTGAAGCCCGGCCTGCCCTCTTGCACGCTCGATCCGACCCACATGGAGATGGCGCTGCTGAACGTCCTGATCAACGCGCGCGACGCCATGCCGGAGGGCGGCAAGGTCACGGTCGCCACCTCGACCATGGACGACCCGGAAAAACTGGAGCGCCTGCACCTGGCGCCGGGCCGCTACGTGGTGATCTGCGTGATCGACCAGGGCGAAGGCATGTCGCCGGAAGTCGCGGCGCGCGCCACCGAGCCCTTCTTCACCACCAAGGGCCCGGGCACCGGCCTGGGACTGGCGATGGTGCACGGTTTCGTGCAGCAATCGCACGGCCGCCTCGAGATCGAAAGCGCGCCCCAGCAAGGCACGACCATCCGCATGGTGTTCCCGCAGGCGTCCAAGTCGGCCATGGAGATCATGGGCGAGCGCTCCGGCAACGGCGCCAGGTGGACACCCGAGGCGATCCTGGGCAAGCGCACCGTGCTGGTGGTGGACGACAGCGAAGAAGTGCGCGAACTGGCCGAGACCCACCTGCGCGCCGGCGGCTACCGGGTGCTGGGCGCCCCGAGCGGCGAGGCGGCCCTCGAGATGATCGAGCGCTACGGCAGCATCGACCTGCTGTTCACCGACGTCATCATGCCGGGCGGGATGAACGGCCTGCGCCTGGCCGAACTGGTGCGCGAGCGCCAGCCCGAGGTGCCGGTGCTGCTGGCCACCGGCTACATCGACGCGTTGCCGGCCGTCAAGGGCGAGGCCGCATCCTTCCCGATCCTGACCAAGCCCTACCGGCTGAACGAACTGGGCGAGCGCATCCGCCAGGCCCTGAAGGTCGACCTGCGCGTGAATCCGGCAGCCGGCTTCACCCACGAGGGCTGACACCATGCACATCCTGCTGGTCGACGACGAAGAGGCCATCGTCTACGTGTTCCAGCGCTACCTGGAGCGGGCCGGCTACCGGGTGACGGCGGTGGTCGATCCGAACGAAGCGCTGGCCATCGGCAGCGCCGGCGGCATCGACATGCTGGTCACGGATTTCCGCATGCCCGGCATGACCGGCGCCGACCTGATCGCCCGCCTGCGCGAACTGCATCCCGACCTGCCGGCCCTCGTCGTGACCGCCTTCGGCGCCGAAGTCGGCGTGACCGCGCCGGACGTGCAGGTGCTGAACAAACCCTTGCCGCCGCAGGACCTGGTCGACGCAGTGGCGCGGGCGCTGGCGCCTGCCCAGCCATCCTGAGCCGCGGGCGCCTGCGCTTCGTCGCGTTTGCGCCTCGCGCATCAGTCGTGCGCTCCTTGACGGCGCAGGCTGCATCCGCCATGCTGTTAGAATAACAACGTCTGCAT
Organism: Massilia sp. UBA6681; assembly: GCF_002454935.1. NCBI lineage: Bacteria > Pseudomonadati > Pseudomonadota > Betaproteobacteria > Burkholderiales > Oxalobacteraceae > Massilia > Massilia sp. UBA6681. Next base: position 103,884 of record NZ_DKJX01000069.1, on the reverse strand, counting down.
CGTCCACGAGGCTTGCACGGCGGCGCTACCGGCATGCGGCCACCCTTCGCACTGTCTTTCACGCCGCCGGCAACAGCGCAGGCGCCACAACTCACGACCGCTTCATCGCACGCAAGGACGATCGCATGACCCCGAACTCGACTCCAAACGAAGGCGCCAGGGCGCCGCACGCGCCGACCGAATACATCCTCAATGCCAGCTGCCGCGCCGGCATCGGCATCGTGGCCGCCGTCGCCACCTTCCTGGCCGAACGCGACTGCTACATCTGCGCGCTGGAACAGTTCGACGACGATTCCACCGAACGCTTCTACATGCGCGCCGTGTTCCGGCTGCAGGCCGGCTCCCCCAGCATCGAGAACATCCGCGAGCAGTTCGGCGAAGGCTGCGGCGCCCATCTCGACATGCAATGGAAGATCCACGACCCTTTGGTCCCGGTCAAGACCGTGATCATGGTGTCGAAGGACGACCACTGCCTCGACGACCTGCTCTACCGCCGCCGTAACGGCGAACTGAACATGTCGATCACGGCGGTGGTGTCGAACCACCTCGACCTGCGCCCGATGGTCGAGCGCGAAGGCATCCGCTTCATCTTCCTCCCGGTGACCAAGGACAACAAGGCCCAGCAGGAAGCCCGCCTGCTCGAAGTCGTCGAGGAGACCCGCGCCGAGCTGGTGATTCTGGCGCGCTACATGCAGATCCTGTCGGACGATCTGGCGCGCCGCCTGGCCGGCCGCTGCATCAACATCCACCACTCCTTCCTGCCCGGCTTCAAGGGCGCCAAGCCCTACCACCAGGCCTTCGACCGCGGCGTCAAGCTGATCGGCGCCACCGCCCACTACGTGACCCCGGACCTGGACGAAGGCCCGATCATCGAGCAGATGGTCACCCGCGTCGACCACAACTTCCGCCCCGAGCAGCTGGTGCGGGTAGGACGCGACAACGAATGCATGGCGCTGGCCGCGGCGGTCAAGTTCCACATCGAGCGCCGGGTTTTCCTGCATGGAAACAAGACCATCGTCTTCCGGGGTCCGTGAGCTGCAATCGGTCCGTATTCGAGCGTTGGCAGTAGCACGTCGTCCCGGCGCAGGCCGGGACCCAATTCAGTTGCGCAGCGAATTGCTTCACCGGCTAGCGATAGCACACGTAGAACTTGGGCCCCGGCCTTCGCCGGGGCGACGGTCTTGCTGCCGTGGGCTGGTTCCATCGGTATCTCAGCGCCCCGCGTCCTTGTGCATGCGCTGCTGCAGCAGCCACAAGCGGGCGTAGGTCCCCTTGCGGCGCAGCAGTTCGGCATGGCTGCCCTGCTCGACGATGCGGCCGCGGTCCATCACCACGATGGTGTGCGCATTGACGATGGTCGACAGGCGGTGCGCGATCACCAGGGTGGTGCGGTCCTGCGACAGCCGGTCCAGTTCGCGGGTGATCGCATGTTCCGAGTCGGCATCGAGCGCCGAGGTGGCTTCGTCGAAAATCAGGATCGGCGGGTTCTTGAGCACCGCGCGCGCGATCGCGATGCGCTGCTTCTCGCCGCCCGACAGGTTGACGCCGCGCTCGCCCACGGGCGTGTCGTACTTGTCCGGCAGCGACTCGATCACCTCGTGCAGGTGGGCGGCGCGGCAGGCCGCCACCACGTCCTCGCGCGTGCTGCCGCTGCGCCCATAGGCGATGTTGTTGCCGATCGTGTCGTTGAACAGCGCCGTTTCCTGCGGCACCACGCCGATCGCCATGCGCACGCTGGCGGCTGCGCACTGGCGAATGTCCTGGCCGTCCACCAGGATGCGGCCATTGGCCGGGTCGTAGTAGCGCAGCAGCAGGCGCGCCAGCGTCGACTTGCCCGAGCCGCTGCGCCCGACCACGGCCAGCGTGGTTCCCGGCGCGATGCGCAGGCTGACGTCGACCAGCACCGGACGCGCCGGCTCCTAATGGAAGCTGACGTGCTCGAACACGACCTCGCCCCGGCTCGGACGCAAGGGCGGCGCCCCGGGCGGATCGAGGATCTCGGGACGCTCGCGCAGCAGCTCGAACAGGCGCTCCGCGTTCACCCAGGCGTCGCGCGCCTCGCGGTAGACGAAGCCGAGCGCATTCAGCGGCAGGCAGACCTGCAGCGCGTAGGCATTGATCAGGACCAGGTCGCCCACGCTCATGCTGCGCGCCAGCACGGCCTGGCCGGCCAGCACCATGATCGCGGCCACGCCCAGTGCGATGACGGCGCTCTGCCCCACGTGCAGGGTGAACAGGGCGCGCTGGTTGGCCCGGCCGGCCTCCTGCCAGTCGCCCATGATGGCGGCGAAGCGCCGGGCCTCGCGCGCCTCGCCGCTGAAGTACTTGACCGTATCGTAGTTGATCAGGCTGTCCGCCAGCCGCCCCTTGGCGGTGGAGTCGAGCTTGTTGACGCGCCGCTGGTAGACCACGCGGCGCGCCGTGAACACCAGCGTGAAGCCGGCGTAGACCAGGAAAGTCACCAGGATGATGCCGGCAAAGCCCGCCGCATAGCGGCTCAGCATGATCGCCAGCACCAGCCCGATCTCGACCAGGGTCGGCACGATCGTGAACAGGCCGACCCCGAGCAGGAAGGCGATGCCGCTGGTGCCGCGATCGATGTCGGGCAGCAGGCTGCCGAGCTTGCGCCGGGCGTGGAAACGCGGTCCCAGTGCGTGCAGGTGCGAGAAGGTCTTCTGCGCATAGGCCGCGACGGCCTCGAGCGTGACCCGCACGAACAGCAGGTCGCGCCACTCGTTGAACAGGGTGGACGAGAAGCGCAGCAGCGCGTAGCCCACCAACAGGTAGAGCGGCAGCGTGCCCGGCAGGCTGGCCTGGGAAAAGGCGTCGATGATCCGCTTGAGCAGCAGCGGCACCGCCACCGTGGCGAGCTTGGCCAACAGCAGCAGCACGACCGCCGCGACGATGCGCCAGCGGTGCCGGCCCAGCACCTGCCACAGCTCGGCGCCGATACGGGCGCCCCGCCCCGCCTCCCCGCTACCGCCAGCCATCGCCGCGTCTCCCGAACCCCGATGGGGATTGGACAGGCTACGGACGCACAACGTTCAGATTCCCCGTTGGCAGGCTGCGGTATCGCAGTCCGATACCGAAAAGGCAAGCCGGTGCTACTTCGCGCGGCGTCCTTGCACGATGCCCGCCTGCTACCGATGATGCCTCCACATTCATCACGGAGATCAATATGAAACGCCTCCTCTTCGTCGCCCTGCTCGGCCTCGCCTGCAGCGCCACCCATGCGGCCGGCCATGCGGGCCAGTCGGAACTGTCGAATGCCAGCGCCAACCTGTCCGGCGTGGTTGTCGGCGGCTCCCTCCTGACCCTGGCCGCCACCGGCAGCGTCGTGGTAGCCAGCGTCAGGACGGTCGGCGACGGCCTCGAAGTCGTGCTCGAGGGCGCCGCCGACGCCAGCCGCGCCACGGTGCGCCTGTCCGGCCGGGCAACCGCCGGCGTCTCGCTCGCCGCCGGCACCGCGCTGGAAGTGGTGACGGCGTCGACCGGCTACGTCCTGGTGATGTCGGGCAAGGCGATTGCCTTCCTCCCGAACGAAGCGGGCAAGGCCTTGCTGCACCATTCGAGGGCAGGCTGATGGACCGCCGCCTGTTCGGCGCCGCCCTGCTGGCCCTGGCCATCGCCGTCCCCGCCAGGGCCGGCCAGCCCTGCGAGGAGCGCCCGCTCGCCGCCCACGAAGTCGTGCTGTCGATGGACCTGGCCCAGCGCACGGTGCAGGCCCTGGAAGCCAGCGGCGCCCAGGTCGCGCTCGTTTCTCGCGCGGGCCAGGACCTGAGCCGCTACCGCCTGCGCTACTCGCACATGGGAATCGCGGTGCGCGACCATCCGAAGGGACGCTGGACCGTCGTGCACGAGCTCAACGACTGCGGCAGCGCCGTTTCCGGCCTGTACGACGAGGGCATGGGGAACTTCTTCCTCACCGACCTGTACCGCCACGAAGCCCAGCTGGTGATTCCCGGCCCCGAGCTGGGGGCCAGACTGGCGAAGCTGGCCGGCACCCGCACGCCGGTCCGCCTGCACGAGCCGAAGTACAGCATGCTGTCATATGTGTACTCGACCAAGTACCAGAACTCGAACCAGTGGGTACTCGAGACGCTGGCGGCGGCCGCTGCCCCGCCCGGACAGGTCGAGACCCGGCTCGAGGCCCAGAAATGGCTGCGTTCGATCGGCTTCCAGCCGCCCACGGTCGAGGTGCCGGCGGCGGTGCGCCTGGGCGCCCGCATGTTCCGCGCCAACGTGGCCTTCGACGACCACCCTTATGAGCGCCGCATGGCCGGGCAAATCGACACGGTCAGCACCGATGCCGTGGTCCGGATGGTTCGCATGGTCGACCCGCAGGCCAGAACGATGGCCATCGATTGAGGTGGTCATGTACGCTTGTACGTGTGTGAACTAACCGAACGGGATCGGGCCGGCGGTTATGGTGGTGGTCTCGCTCAAGGATTCTACGAAGGGACGGCCATGGACCACTACCAGGAATACCCGATCCGGCTGCGCATCAACGGGCAAGACCGCGAGTTCGCGGTCGGCGCCTGGGTGACGCTGCTCGACCTGCTGCGCGAACGCGCGGCCCTCACCGGCACCAAGAAAGGCTGCGACCACGGCCAGTGCGGCGCCTGTACAGTGTTGCTGGACGGGAAGCGCATCAATTCCTGCCTCACCCTGGCGGTGATGCACAACGGCCATGAGGTCACCACGGTCGAGGGCCTGGCCAAGGGCGAGGAACTGCATCCGCTGCAGCAGGCCTTCATCGACTGCGATGCCTTCCAGTGCGGCTACTGCACACCCGGGCAGCTGTGCTCCGCGGCCGGGCTGATCGCCGAAGGCCAGGCGAAGAGCGTCGACGACGTGCGCGAACTCATGAGCGGCAACCTGTGCCGCTGCGGCGCCTATCCGCAGATCACCCAGGCGGTGATGCAGGTGATGGGCATCGAGGGCAAGCCCGGCGAAGGCGAAACGCCTTTCACAACCGGTCCGGTGCTCGCATGAACCCGTTCACCTTTACCCAGGCCAGCGACGTGGACGCCGCGCTGGCCCGCCTGGCGATGCCGGGCGTGCGTCCGATCGCGGGTGGGACCAACCTGCTCGACCTGATCAAGGAAGGCGTGACGCACCCCGGCGAGCTGGTGGACATCAATGGCCTCGGATTCGACCGGATCGAGGAAGATGCGGGCGGCGGCCTGCGCCTGGGCGCCCTGGCGCGCAACGCCGATACCGCCTACCACCCCCTTGTACGCGAACGCTACCCGCTGCTGAGCGCCGCCATCCTGGCCGGCGCCTCGCCGCAGCTGCGCAACATGGCCACCAACGGCGGCAACCTGCTGCAGCGCACCCGCTGCTACTACTTCTACGACGTCGGCACGCCCTGCAACAAGCGCGAACCGGGCAGCGGCTGTCCCGCCAAGGACGGCCTGAACCGCCTGCATGCGATCCTCGGCACCAGCGAGCACTGCATCGCCACCCACCCCTCCGACATGTGCGTGGCCCTGCGCGCGCTCGACGCCGTGGTCCACGTGCGCTCGCAGGGCGGCGCGCGCGCGATCCCGTTCGCGGACTTCCACCGCCTGCCGGGCGAGCGTCCCGAGCTCGACAACACCCTGGAAGCCGGAGAGCTGGTCACCCACATCGCGCTGCCCGACGCCGGGCGCTTCGCCGCCCACTCCACCTACCTGAAGGTGCGCGAACGCCTCTCGTATGCGTTCGCGCTGGTGTCGGTGGCCGCCGCGCTCGACCTCGACGGCGGCAGGATCCGCGCCGCCCGCATCGCGCTCGGCGGCGTGGCCCACAAGCCGTGGCGGGTCGAGGAAGCCGAAGCTTCCCTCGAGGGCAAGGCGCCCGGCCCGGACGCCTTCGGCGCCGCCGCCGACATCGTCCTGCGCGGCGCCAAGGGCCACGGCCAGAACGACTACAAGCTCACGCTGGCGCGCAACGCCATCGAGCAGGCCTTGACCACCGCCACGCGCGGCACCGAGTACGCGAAGGGTGAACACCGAGGAGAGCAACAATGACCGACCTGATTCCAGAACTGCGCACCCCGACCGCGCCCGACGGCACCGGCCGGGTACGCAGCGGCATGCCGGTGTCGCGCATCGACGGCCGCGCCAAGGTGACCGGCGAAGCGAAGTACGCGGCCGAGCACGAGGCCGAGGGACTGCGCTACGGCGTGGTGGTGAGCGGCACCGTCGCCCGCGGCCGCATCAAGTCAATCGATACCCGCGCCGCCCTGGCCACGCCCGGCGTGGTGGAGGTGCTCACCCACCTCAACCGGCCCAAGGTCCGCTCATGGGACCTGGCCTACAAGGACATGACGGCGCCGGGCGGCTCGCCGTTCCGGCCCCTGTTCAGCGACCGCATCTTCTACAGCGGCCAGCCGGTCGCGCTGGTGGTGGCCGAGACCTTCGAGGCGGCGCGCCACGCGGCCCAGCTGGTGGAAGTGAGCTACGAGGAAGAAGCGCACGAGACCGACTTGCTGGCCTCGCTCGACCAGGCCTACAAGCCGCGCGCCCTGAAGGCCGGCTTCACGCCGCCCAGCTCCACCGGCGACGCCGACAAGGCTTTTGACGCCGCCGAGGTGAAGATCGAGTCACAGTTCTACCACGGCGTCGAGCACCACAACCCGATGGAGATGTACGCCACCACCGTGGTCTACGGCGACGACGGCCACCTGACGATCTACGAGAAGACCCAGAGCTCGCAGAACAACCGCTGGTACGTCTCGCGCGCCTTCGGCATCAAGAAGGAGAAGGTCACCGTGCGCAATCCCTACGTGGGCGGCGCCTTCGGTTCCGGCCTGCGCCCGCAGTACCAGCTGCCGCTGGCGGTGATGGCGGCGCTCAAGCTGAAATGCTCGGTGCGGGTGGTCCTGACGCGCCAGCAGATGTTCAGCTTCGGCCACCGCCCCGAGACCTGGCAGAAGGTGAAGCTGGCCGCCAACAGCGAGGGCAAGCTGCAGGCGATCGTGCACGAGGCCATCCACGAGACCTCGCGCCTGGAAGACTATGTCGAGGTGGTGGTCAACTGGTCCGGCCAGCTGTATGCCTGCGACAACATCAAGCTCGGCTACAAGCTGGTGGCCCACGACCGCCATTCGCCGATCGACATGCGCGCGCCCGGCGCCGCGCACGGCATGCACGCGCTGGAAGTGGCGATGGACGAACTGGCCTACAAGCTGCGCATGGATCCGCTGGAACTGCGGCGCCTGAACTATGCCGACCGCAACCCGATGGACGACAAGCCCTACTCCACCAAGGAGCTGAGCCAGTGCTACGACAAGGGCGCCGCGCGCTTCGGCTGGCAAGACCGCCCGACCGAGCCGCGCTCGATGCGCGACGGGGAGGAACTGATCGGCTGGGGCATGGCCACCGGCATGTGGGACTCCCTGGTGATGCTGGCGCGCGTGAGCGCCGTGCTGCACGCCGACGGACGCCTGGTGGTGAGCAGCGCGGCCTCGGACATCGGCACCGGCACCTACACGGTAATGTCGATGATCGCGGCAGAAGCGCTGGGCCTGCCCATGGAGCGGGTGACCTTCCAGCTGGGCGACTCGACCCTGCCCTTCGCGCCGGTCGAGGGCGGCTCCTCGCACGTGTCGACGGTGGGCAGCGGCGTGCACGGCGCCTGCGACAAGCTCAAGAAAACCCTGATCAAGATGGCGAAGGCCATGCCGGGTTCGCCGCTTGCCAGGGCGCGCACCCAGGACCTGGAATTCGCCGACGGCACGCTGCGCCTGCGCAACCGTCCCGAGACCGCCATGCAGCTGCGCGAGGTGCTGGCGGCCGGCGGCGTCGAACGGGTCGAGGAAAAGTTCTTCATGAAGCCTTCGATGCTCAAGCAGCGCAAGTACACCCGCGCCGTGCACTCGGCGGTGTTCTGCGAGGTGCGGGTCAACGAGAAACTGGGCATCGTGCGCGTGACGCGGGTCGTGAACGCGGTGGCGGCGGGCCGCATCATCAGCGCCAAGACCGCCGCCAGCCAGGTGATCGGCGGCGTGGTGTGGGGCATCAGCCAGGCGCTGCACGAGGAAAGCTTCACCGACCACCGCTTCGGGCGCTTCATGAACCACAACTACGCGGAGTACCACGTGGCGGTGAACGCGGACGTGCACGAAGTCGAGGTGATCTTCGCCGACGAGGATGACCGCATCGTCAGCGAGCAGCTCGGCGCCAAGGGCGTGGGCGAGATCGGCCTCGTGTCGGTGTCGGCGGCGATCAGCAATGCGATCTTTCACGCCACCGGCAGGCGCCTGCGCGGCACGCCGATCACCCCGGACAAGGTGCTGCTGGGCGAGCACGAGATTCCGGTGCCGGAGCCGAAGCAGGCGCAGTAGAACCTCCCTGCCGCGCCCGTCAGGGCGGGCGCGCGCATCGGCAAGCGTAGTATTTCGTCAACACGACGCCGGTCGGCGGCTCCTGCCATCCGCCATGCATGGCGGCGAGGGCCGCATTCCGGCGTTTTTCCGACATTGTTCAGCATCTTTTCCGACTCGCCATACGGGTTTCCACGTAGTTGCAAATCTATCTATTTACTGGTAAAACCAGTCCTGCGTATGCACGCGCTCCATGCAAGCTGGCTGGATTCGTCGTGGCCTGCATCGTGGCTGTTCCTGCGTCGCCCATACTGATAAACCAAGAAAACCGAGGTTAGAGGAAGACACCGATGAAAACCACATTCCTGCGCACCGTCGCGGCCATTGCCCTGCTGGGCGCCGCAGTCGCCACCAGCGCTTCAGCCCAGAACTACCCCACCAAGACCATCACGATGATCGTGCCGTTCGCCGCCGGCGGACCGACCGATACCGTGGCGCGCCTGGTGGCCCAGTCGATGGGCAATACCCTGAAACAGCAGATCATCATCGAGAACGTCGGCGGCGCCGGCGGCACCATCGGTGCGGCGCGCGTGGCCAAGGCCGCGCCTGACGGCTACACCATCTTCCTGCACCACATCGGCCACTCGACCGCGCCAGCCCTGTACCGCAAGCTGAGCTACAACGCGATGGGCGATTTCGAGCCGATCGGCCTGGTCACCGACGTGCCGATGACCCTGATCGCCAAGAAGGACTTCCCGGCCAAGGACTTCAAGGAACTGCTGGCCTACGTGAAGGCCAACAAGTCCAAGGTCACCTATGCCAACGCCGGCCTGGGTTCGGCCTCGCACCTGTGCGGCATGCTGTTCCAGACCGCCATCGGCGTCGACCTGACCACCGTCCCGTACAAGGGCACCGGCCCGGCCATGAACGACATGCTGGGCGGCCAGGTGGACCTGATGTGCGACCAGACCACCAACACCACCAGCCAGATCAAGAGCGGCAAGGTCAAGGTCTACGGCGTGACCACCAAGCAGCGCCTGGCCTCGATGCCGAACGTGCCGACCATGAGCGAAGCCGGCCTGCCGGGCTTCGAAGTGGCCGTGTGGCACGGCATGTACGCACCGAAGGGCACCCCGAAGCCGGTCGTCGACACCTTGTCGAACGCCCTGCGCACCGCCCTGAAAGACCCGACCGTCAAGCAGCGCTTCGCCGACCTCGGCACCGAGCCGGTGGCGGACAAGCGCGCTACGCCGGAAGCCCTGCGCACCCACCTGAAGGCCGAGATCGACCGCTGGGGCCCGATCATCACCAAGGCCGGCCAGTACGCCGACTGATCGCGCAGCGCAAACGCGGCAGGCTGTGCGGGGATCGATCCCGCGCAGCCCGTTCGCTACCACACAACAACAAGCAACAAGGGGTTCGCAGTGGCTTCCATCGTCCGCCATCCGAAGAATTTCTGGATCGGCATCATCTTCCTGTGTTTCGGCCTTGCCGCCATCGCCCTCATCGGGGACAACGAGATGGGTAGCGCCGGCCGCATGGGTCCGGGCTATTTCCCGACCGTCCTGGGCGGCCTGCTGTCCGTCGTCGGCCTGGCCGGCATCATCCGCGCCTTCATCGGCCGCCGCCTTGACGCGCATGACGCGATCGGCACCTTCCACATCAAGGACATCGTCATCATCCTCGGCGCGGTGATCCTGTTCGGCATCCTGATGCGCGGCGCCGGCCTGGCCGCCGCCGCCTTCGTGCTGGTCATGCTGAGTTCCTTCGCCAGCAAGCAGTTCAGTTTGAAAGGCGCGCTGCTGCTCGCCGTCGGCCTGGCCATCTTCGCCGTGCTGCTGTTCGTGAAGCTGCTCGGCCTGCCCATGCCGATCGTCGGCCCCTGGCTGGGAGGGGCATAAGACATGGAGATCTTCACCAACCTGGGACTGGGCCTCGAGACGGCCTTCACCCTGACCAACCTGTTCTACTGCCTGGTCGGCGTTTTTGTGGGCACCGCGGTCGGCGTGCTGCCGGGCCTGGGCCCGATCGCCACCATCGCCATGCTGCTGCCGGCCACCTTCGGCCTGCCGCCGGTCTCGGCCCTGATCATGCTGGCGGGTATCTACTACGGCGCCCAGTACGGCGGCTCGACCACCGCCATCCTGGTCAACCTGCCGGGCGAATCGTCCTCGGTCGTGACCGCGCTCGACGGCTACAAGATGGCGCGCAACGGCCAGGCCGGCAAGGCGCTGGCCACCGCGGCGATCGGTTCCTTCTTCGCCGGCACCGTCGCCACCATCCTGCTGGCCCTGTTCGCGCCGCCGCTGGCCGACCTGGCGCTGAAGTTCGGCCCGGCCGAGTATTTCTCGCTGATGGTGCTGGGCCTGGTGGCCTCGGTGGTGCTGGCGAGCGGCTCGCTGCTCAACGCGATCGGCATGGTGATCCTGGGCCTGCTGCTCGGCCTGATCGGCACCGACGTCAACTCGGGCGCGCAGCGCTACACCTTCGACAAGCCGGAACTGGCCGACGGCATCAACTTCGTGATCGTCGCGATGGGCATGTTCGGCATCGGCGAGATCATCCGCAACCTCGAGCACGGCGAAGACCGCAACGTGCTGATGAAGAAGGTCCAGGGCCTGATGCTGAGCAAGGACGACTTCAAGCGCATCCTCGCGCCGGTCCTGCGCGGCACCTTCCTCGGCTCGGCGCTCGGCATCCTGCCGGGTGGCGGCGCCATGCTGGCCTCGTTCTCGGCCTACTCGATCGAGAAGAAGGTCTCGCCCAATGCCAAGAACTTCGGCAAGGGCGCGATCGAAGGCGTGGCGGCGCCGGAAGCGGCCAACAATGCCGGCGCCCAGACCTCCTTCATCCCCATGCTCACGCTCGGCATCCCGTCCAACCCGGTGATGGCGCTGATGATCGGCGCGATGATCATCCAGGGCATCCAGCCGGGTCCCGCCGTGATGACCGAGCAGCCGGCGCTGTTCTGGGGCCTGATCGTGTCGATGTGGTTCGGGAACCTGTTCCTGGTGGTGTTGAACCTGCCGATGATCGGCCTGTGGGTCAAGATGATCCTGGTCCCCTACCACCGCCTGTACCCGGCCATCCTGATGTTCTGCGCGATCGGCGTGTTCAGCCTGAACAACAACGAGTTCGACATCTGGCTCATGGCGCTGTTCGGCCTGTTCGGCTACATCTGCGCCAAGCTGGGTGCGGAACCGGCGCCGATGCTGCTCGGCTACATCATCGGCCCCATGATGGAGGAATACCTGCGCCGCGCGCTGCTGCTCTCGCACAGCGACCCGATGGTCTTCCTGCGCAGCCCGATCAGCGCCACCATGCTGGCCATGGCGGCCATCGCGCTGATCATCGTGATGCTGCCGGCGCTGCGCAAGAAGCGCGAGGAAGCGTTCCAGGAAGAGTGATTACCTTATCGATGCGCGACATCGCGCCCGCTCGTTCGGCATGCTTGTACCGCCGAGCGAGCACGGCAAGGAAATAGCGATGCGGATGCCGCCCCTCGGGGCGGCATTTTTTTGTCAGAACAGCGCACCCTGCGGGCTGGTCAGCCGCGCAAAACTGTCGCCCAGAAAAGGCAGGATCGCGTCGGCGATCGGCTCGAGCTGCTTCGTCAGGTAGTGTTCGTAGTCGATGGCCGAGCGCCGCAGCTCCAGCGGTTCCGGCCCCGCCGTGGTCATCACGTAGCGGATCCAGCCGCCGCGCCGGTATTGCGCCGGCCGCCCCTGGGCGGTATGGAAATCGTCGGCCATGCGCGCCGCGCGCACGTGCGGAGGGACGTTGCGCTCGTATTCGTCAAGCGGCCGGCGCAGGCGCTTGCGGTAGACCAGCAGTTCGTCCAGTTCCCCGCGCAGCGTGCGCGCCACGTAGTCGGCCACCCAGGCCTCGTAAGGCTGGCCCTTGAACACGCGCAGGTAGAGCTCCTGCTGAAACTGCTGCGCCAGCGGCGACCAGTCGGTACGCACCGTCTCCAGCCCCTTGTACACCACCTCTTCGCTGCCGTCGGCGTTCAGCACCAGGCCGGCGTAGCGCTTCTTGCTGCCTTCGTCGGAGCCGCGCACGGTAGGCATCAGGAAGCGCGCGTAGTGGGTGTCGAATTCCAGCTCCAGGTGCGAGTCGAGGCCATATTCGGCCCGCAAGCGCTCGCGCCACCAGCCGTTGACCTGATCGACCAGCGCGCGCCCGATGCGCTCCGCATCCTCCTGCGCGTGCGGGCCGCCGAGCCAGACGAAGGTGGAGTCGGTGTCGCCGTAGATCACCCCGTAGCCCTGTTCCTCGATCAGCGCGCGGGTGCGGTGCATGATCTCGTGCCCGCGCATCGTGATCGAGGAGGCCAGGCGCGGATCGAAGAAGCGGCAGGCGGTGGTCCCGAGCACGCCGTAGAAGGCGTTCATGATGATCTTGAGCGACTGCGACAGCGGCGCGTTGCGCTCGCGCTTGGCCGCTTCGCGCCCTTCCCACACCTGGCGCACGATGCCCGGCAGGCAGTGGCGCGTGCGCGAGAAGCGGGCGCCGCGAAAACCCGGCACGGTGCGCTCCTCGGGTTCGGCCAGGCCGGCCACCAGGCCGACCGGATCGATCAGGAAAGTCCGGATGATCGACGGGTACAGGCTCTTGTAGTCGAGCACCACCACCGAGTCGTACAGGCCAGAGCGCGAATCCATCACGAAGCCGCCCGGGCTGTCCCCCGCCGCCACGTCGCCGATGTTGGGGGCCACGAAACCCTGGCGGTGCATCAGTGGCATGTAGCGGTGCTCGAAGGCGGCCACCGAGCCGCCGCTGCGGTCCACCGCCAGCCCGGTGACGCTGGCCCGCTCGAGCAGGAAGCGGACCAGCTCCGTCTTCTCGAAGATGCGGGTGACCAGTTCGCAGTCCTTCAGGTTGTAGAAGGCCAGCGCCGGCTTGTCCTCGGCGAACATGCGGTTGATCTCGTCCATCCGGCTGTAGGGGTTGTCGATCGCCTTGCCTTCGCCCAGCAGGCTTTGCGACACCGATTCGAGGCTGAACGAAGGAAAACTGTAAGTGGCCGAGCGCAGCGCCTCGATGCCGTCGATGACCAGGCGGCCCGCGATCGACACGAAGAAGTGTTCGGAACGCCCGTGCTCGCGGGTCTCGATGGCGCTGCCGTCGCGCCCCAGCCGCAAGGGGCGTCCCAGGCGTTCGGCCGCCTGCACCAGCATGCGCAGGTCGAACTGGATCACGTTCCAGCCGATGATCGCGTCCGGGTCGTGCACGCGGATCCATTCTTCGAGACGGTCGAGCAGCTCCGCACGGCTCACACAGTACTCCAGTGTGAAGTCCATTTCCCGTGGTGCCCCGTTGGGCTCGCCCAGCATGTAGACCTGGCGCTGGCCGCAGCCTTCCAGGCCGATGCAGTACAGTTCGCCGTGCTGGTTGGTCTCGATGTCGAGCGAGACCATGCGCAGCTGCGGACGATAATCGCCGTCCGGCTTGAGCTGGCCGTCGCGGATGAGGAGAGGATCGTCCGCATCCGGCGTGCCATGCACCAGCACCGGCGCCGTGATGAACCGCTCCATCAGGTAGCGCTCGGGCGGGCGCACGTCGGCCTCGTAGACGGGGACCCCGAACTCGCGCAGCCGCTTTTCCAGCCGCAGCAGCTGGCGGTACTGGCGGCAGTACAGGCCGAGGACGGGACGGTGGTGGAAGTCGCACAGCGACAGCTCGCGCAGTTCCCAGCCGCGCTTTTCGCCGTGCAGCGCAAGTTCCGCTGCTTCACGCTGTTCCAGTGGGAAGAAGGCGACCGGAGTCTGCGGCGCCAGGCGCACGCGGCGCGCCCCCCCTTCCGTAGCGACCCAGAATTCGACCTCGAGGCCGGCATCCAGGTCGCGCCAGTGGCGGGTCAGCAGGAAGCCCTGAATAGGTGTGGAATCCATGCCGGGGGCTAGCTGAAGCGCGCCAGCTCCGCTTCGCTGAAGCCCGCCTGGCGCCGCGCCTCGATGTTGAAGGGGCCTTTCAATACCGGCGCCTTGTACTGTACCGTCAGCTCGCCGTAGGTGGACACCGGCTCCAGGCCACGTAGTCCGCACAGGTGCAGGTACCAGCGGTTGCCGATCTCGACGTGCCCCACCTCATCATCCAGCAGCACGTCGAGGATGGCGGCGGCCTCCAGGTCGCCGGCCTGCGCCAGCTTGGCGCGCAGCGGCGGGATCGCATCGAGCGCGCGCGCTTCCAGCGTACGCGGCACCAGCGCCATGCGCGCCAGCACGTCGTCGCGGGTCTTTTCGACCATCTCCCACAGGCTGTCGTGGCCCGGGAAGTCGCCGTAGCCGTAGCCGAGCTTGGCCAGGTGGCCGCACAGCATGTCGAAATGCAGCGCTTCTTCGCCCGCCACGCGCAACCAGTCGGTGTAGTAGTCCTGAGGCATGCCCGGGAAGCGCCACAGCGCGTCGAGGGCCAGGTTGACCGCGTTGAATTCGATGTGGGCAAGCGCATGGATCAGCATGGCGCGTCCCTCCACGGTCGCCATCGAGCGGCGGCCGACCAGCCGCGGCGGCACCAGTTCGGGCCGCGCCGGGCGGCCGGGGATGCCCGCGGGCGCATCCAGGGCGGCGTCGGCGTCGACGCGCCAGTCGCCAAGCCGGTGCGCGGCGCGCATCGCCGCGACGCCCGCGCTCTTGGCGGCGGGATCGGTCTCGAGCAGGGATTGCAGAGCGCATGCGCGTAGCTCCAGCGGTTGCGCCATCATCAAGCCTTGGGTAAATCGAAAAGCGTTAGTGTACCAAAGCCGCCGGGCCGTCATTGGCTGGGTTACCATGATGGCATCGCCATCGACCCGGGTCCCCCATGCGCCACGAGCACCCTGCCCTCCTGATCATCGACATGCAGCAATGCATGGCCAGCCCGGATGCGGGCGCGCGAAATAACCCGCAGGCCGAGGCCAACATCGATACGCTGCTGGACGCATGGCGCGCACGCGCGGCACCGGTGGTGCACGTGCGCCACATCTCGCGCACACCGGGCTCGGGCTTCGCTCCCGGGCAGCCGGGCGCCGCCTTCCAGCCGGTGTTCGCGCCGCGCCAGGGCGAGCACGTGGTCGAGAAAAACGTCCCGGACGCCTTCATTCTCACGGGGCTGGAACGCTGGCTGCGGGTGCGCGGCATCGAGCGCCTGGTGGTGGCGGGCGTCAGCACCAACATCTCGGTCGAATGCAGCGTGCGCAGCGCCGGCAATCTCGGCTTTCAGGTGAGCGTGGCGGCAGACGCCTGCTTCACCTTCGCCCGCCACGACCATGCCGGTGCGCTGCGCAGCGCCGACGAGGTGCATGCGATGTCGCTGGCGAACCTGGCGGGAGAGTACGCAAGCATCGTGACGACCGCCGACGCCCTGCGTCTGCTCGACTGAGTCTCCCGAGCCACACTCTACCCGTTTGACATTGTGGCAAGCTGCTCAGGCTTGCTACACTGACCGGCCGGACGTTCCGTCCATCGCCAGGCCCACCGCAAAGGAAGCGTGCCATGTTCGCCCGTCCTGACCTGCAGTCCCGCCTCATCCTCACCACGTCCGCCTTTACCGCCGAAGTCCTCCACCTCGGCTGGGAATACAGCCACGGCGGCGTCCCGGCCCACCACCTGCTGAACAACCCGGAACTGCCCGCCGTCTCCAACTGGTGGGGGTTGCTGGTCGCGCCACTGCTGGTCTGGTTCCTGGTGGGACGCATCCAGCGCCGCGCCGCCACCCTGTTGCAGATGGGGAGCCGGGAGCGTTTCCGCACCCTCGCCCGGGCCCGCTTCGCCGTCGCCTTGCTGTGGGCCGGGGCCTTGGCGCTGGCCTTCACGCTCGGGCACCCGGCCGTGACCTGGATCTTCTTCGGCGCCTTTGCCGCGGCCGTGTGTGCGGGCGCCTGGCGTGCCGAATACGTGCTCGGTTTCGCGCTGGGCATGAGCCTCACCTTCGGCGCCGTGCTGCCGGTGCTGGTGGCCTCGGTCATCGCGGCCTGCGCGTTTGCCGTGCACCTGGTGTGTGGCGCCGTGCTGCGGCTGGCGCGCGGCGAGCGGGTGCGCGGGGCTGGCCTGCCCTAGTCCGATGTGTTGCCGAACAAGGCTTGACACCGTGGGACAGCACCCCTTCAAGACCCTGGTCTACTCGATATGATCCTTGGGCGGGCGACTCATCTCAAGCAAATTTACGATCGCCAGCCAAACGAATCCCACACAACTGGCCAGCCAGAACGCGACGCACGCCCAGTATGTTTTCGGGGACGCCGCGCGAACCATCAGCAAGAATTCTGTCTTTTTCGGGAACGCTACCGTACCTTCGAGGACGCCGTTAATCCCGTGGTATCCCGCTACGCCTGCCAGGACAAATATCGCGAGCACACAAAGAAACTGGAAGGGTCGTCTCATTTCCATCAGTCCAAGCTCATTTGCAGTTAAGGGCACGGCGCCGCATCGCTCTGTTCTGAACTCGTCATGTCAAACGAACCAGGCCACGACTGAGCGCAAAGGCCTTGATTCGTCCTTCTATCCCGTCAGGGTCTTGCCAAAACTGCTGGTCAAGCCGGTTCAGACGCTCCTGGAGCGAGTCACTTTCGGCACCGATCAGTATTGTGCGCCGCATAATGGTCTCGATGAGAACGACGGCAAATCCGAAAATCGCCTGTTTTGCAGCTCAATCGATGCCCGCAACACACTGCTTAAACCACAGCAGCGCTGAACGGCTCAGGCCGCCGCGCAAGCAGATGAGACAGCCGCTGCAGGCCCGCCTGCAGGCGTCCACGGTCCTGGATGCTGCCCAGGGAAATCCGGATCGCATTCACCGGTCCGCTGCCGCTTGCAAATGCCTCCGCCGGCGTGACCGCGATGCCCTCGCTGTCGGCCGCACGCGCGAGCTGCGAGGAGTTCCAGTACGCCGGCAGTTCGAGCCATACGTGCAGGCCGTCGCCGGCGCCGCTGTAGCGCCCCGCAAGAATATCGCGCGCCATCCGGTGGCGCAGGCGCGCTTCCTTGTGCACGCCTGCCAATAATGCGTCGGCCGAACCGTCGAGGATCCACTGGGTGGCCAGCGCTGCGCTCAAGGGGGCAACCATCAGCGCAAACGACCTGAGCGCGGCCAGGAAGCGTTCCCGCAATTGCCGATCGCGTACCAGCACGAAAGCGACACGCAGGCCGGGCGTCAGGCATTTCGACAGGGTCGAGATGTAGACCACCTGCTCCGGAGCAAGCGTGGCGATCGGCGGCGGTGGAGCATCGGCGAGCAGCCAGTAGGGATCGTCCTCGACGATGCGTAGCTTGCAGCGTTGCGCGACGCCGGCGAGCTCCTTGCGCCGGCGTTCCGGCATCGTGGCGGTGGTCGGGTTCTGTAAAGTCGGATTGAGGTAGACCAGCCCAGGCTTGTGCTGGCGGCAGGCTCCCTCGAGCATCTCGGGCAGCATCCCGTGCTGGTCCGCTTCCACCGCAATGAGGCGCCGGCCGAACTGCGTCGCTGCGGCGCGCAGGCCGGGATAGGTCATGGGCTCCGCCAGGATGACATCGCCGGGCTCCGTCAGCGCAAGGATCAATGCGGCAATCGCCGCTTGCGCGCCCGGACAGACGACCAGCTGCCCCGAATCCAGCGTTCCGAACATGGGCTCGAGCCATGCGGCGCCAGCCTTGCGGTCGGAGTCGCTTCCCCCGCCCAGGTGGTAGGTCATCAGCGATGCATTGTCCGCCCGCATCAGCACTTGCGACAGACCTTGCTTTAACAGCTCGCCGAAATCCACGCCATCGGGCGGCGGCGGGGTATTCATGCTCAGGTCGAGGACCGCTGTCAGTTCGACTTTCGGCGCTGCGACATAGGTGCCGCGCGCGCCGCGTCCTTCCAGCAGGTGACGGCGCCTGGCTTCGTCGTAGGCGCGCGTGACCGTCGTCAGGTCGATGTCCAGCTGCGCCGCCAACTGGCGCTGGGGAGGCAGACGGTCGCCCGGTTTCAACGATCCATCGGCCACCGCCGCCTGCAGGGCGTCCGCGATCTGCAGGAAACGTGGCCCTTTGTTTCCGGCCAGGCGCGGCAGCCAGGATGGCGAAACTTCATCTTGTATGGATCTCAACTGGGACATTTTGTCTCAATGTATGGATATTGTTTTTAAGTAGAATGCCTCAGAACGTGCCGCAACACCATCCTTGCATGGCAGTCGCCGCGCTTTTTTCTCCTCTCTCATCACTATTCGGCAATGAAGCGCCGGATGCACCCGCTCAAAAATATGGAATGGACCCCAGTAGTATTCTATGTATTCAAGTTTGTCGTGTTAGGCATCGGCATGTTCTACGCCGTCAAGTGGCATTACGATCAAGGGGAAAAGAACCAGGACAAGCAGCAGGAAAAGCGCGCGGTGCTGCGCGCCGCCGGCAAGCTGGCGGTCCTGTTCCTGGTGCTGCTCCTCATCCTGGGCCTGGCCACCTTCTTCCTTGCCAGGACGCTCGGCCTGGACCTGAGCATGCCTTGAGGGCGTGCAGGCGCCGCCCTACATCTGGCGGAACAGGTGGGCGTACACCGGACTCACGCGCGGCTTCTCGGGCCGGTTGCGCAGGTTGAGCATCACCTTGCCCATCGAATCGCGCCCGGCGCTGGCCACGCAGCCCAGGTTCACCACGGTGCTGCGATTGACCTGGCGGAAGGTGTCCGGGTCGAGCTGAGGCAGCAGTTCCTTGAGCGGCACCCGGATCAGCGCCTCGCTCTCCGCCGTGACCACGTTCACATACTTGTCGGTGGCCTGGAAGTACACCACATCGGCCACCGGAATCATGCGCACCATGTTGCCGACCGCCGCGCGCACGATCGTCAAGCGTTCCGGAGCCGGGGCGGCCGGCATCAGCGCCTGCAGCCGACCGACCAGATCGGCGAGCGGATCGCCCCCGTCCTCTGCCTGCCGTCGCCCCAGCAGGCCCTGCAGGCGCTCGACCGTGCGGGCCAGGCGCGCCTCGTTCACCGGTTTCAGCACATAGTCGGCCGCCGCCTGCTCGAAGGCCTGCACCGCGTAATCGTCGTAGGCGGTCACGAACACGACGTGCGGGAACGGCCCTGAGCCGTCCCAGCGCTCGGCCAGTTCCTCGGCCGCGTCGATGCCGGTCTGGCCGGGCATCTTGATGTCCATGAACAGCACGTCGGGCCGGGTCGCCAGTGCCTGCTCCACCGCGGCCACGCCGTTCGGGGCGGTCGCGACGATCTCCAGTTCGGGCCACAGCTTGCTCAAGAGGCGGGCCAGGGTCGCCGCGAGGATCGGTTCGTCTTCTGCAATCAGGGCGCGGATGCTCATGCGGTCTCCAAAGGTAAAGTAAGGCGGACAAGGGTGCCTTGCGGCTGTGCCGGCGTGATCAGGACGCCTGCGCGTTCGCCGTACAGCACGCGCAGGCGTTCGCGAGTAGTGGCGACGCCGACCCCGCCGCCGCCGCGGCTGGACTGGCCGAGGCCCAGGCCGGTATCGAGGATGCGCAGGTCGAGCAGGCCGTCGCGCGCCTCGGCGGCGATCCGGACTTCGCCGCCCTCGATCTTCGGTTCGAGTCCATGCACGATCGCGTTCTCGACCAGGGGCTGCAGCAGCATCGGCGGCAGTTTCGCCGCGCGCAGCGCGGGCGGCAGCTCCAGCCGGTAGGACAGGCGCTCGCCCATGCGCACCTGCATCAGGCCGAGATAGGCGTCCATGGCGGCGAATTCATCGGCCAGCGTGGTGCTTTCCGAGCGCGCGGCGCCCAGCGTGGCGCGCAGGTACTGGATCAGCTGGTCGAGCATGGTGTTGGCGCGGTCCGGGTCGATCGCGATCAGTCCCTGCAGGTTGGCCAGCGTATTGAACAGCATGTGCGGTTCGATCTGGGCCTGCAGCAGGCGCAGCTGTGCCTGCAGGGCCTGGCGTTCGACGGTTTCGGCACGCAGGCGCGCCGCGTGGTGTTGCTGCTCGGCCCGCCGCAGCCCCTCGCGGTGCGCCGCCAGCACCATGCCCGCGCACAGCAGCAGGAAGGTCAAGGCGGCCAGGCTCAGGCGCGGCAGCGTGGCGTAGCCGGCCAGGTCGGGAGGATTGTGCTCGAGCAGGCGGCCGATCACCTGCACGCCGCTGAAGTGGGCCAGCGGCGCCGCCAGGGCCGCAACGCCCGCCAGCGCCAGCCACTGGCGCCGGTCCTGCAATGGCCCCGGCCAGAACAGCAGGCGCGCCGTGTCGACGATGGCAAAGCCCAGCACCGAGATGAAGCAGGAGTACGCGAGCTGTTCGTACAAGGTTTCGGGCCGCCCAACCACCAGCGTGATGATCACCGCCGCCAGCACGCCGAACACGACGGCCATCCGGAGGTCGCGCAGCAGCCTGGCGCCAAAGCTGTCCGGCGGGGCCGCCGGCGCCGGCGCAAGGGAAAGGATGGAGCTGGTCATGCGGCCTCGCTTCGATGCGTTATCAGGATGACCAGCATTCTGCCCAGCCGATGCCGTCTCGGCAAGACGGGAGCGACGAACCCGCATTTCGATACCGTGAACCGGCTTGCCGGTCGACCGGATTGTCGCCTGCCCCCCGCGAAATGGTCCTGGGGATATGTCACCAGCGCCTCCTTTCCTGTAGGATAGCGCCTTTGCTCGGTACAGCCCAGCCGGCTTTTACCCCGCAGCTCATCAATACGATAACCAGTGTCGCGAACCGGCCCAGCCCGGCTCGCCGGGAGTGTATGGAACGATCCCCGCACGCGCGCAAGATGAAGATGACGCGCAGCCGTACCGCCATTGCCTGCGCCGCCGTGGTGCTGGCCATCGCCTGCGCCGAGACGGTGCGCTGGAGCCGCGCCCGGGCCGCCGCCGCCCCTTCCACGGTGCAGGCCGTGGTGCCGGGACGGGTGGCCCTGTCCGAACTGTCGCGCTCCCTGATCCCGATGCCGCGCAATACGCCCTCGGCCCATGCCAGCGCGATGGCGACGCTGCCCGGCGACCGCATGATCACCTTCTGGTGGGCCGGCAGCCGCGAAAGCGGACCGGACGTCAAGGTCTATGCCTCGCAATGGCAGAACGGCAAATGGGGCGAGCCCTGGATGGTCGCCAGCCGCGAAACGCTCGGCAAGGCCCTCGGCTTCGGCGTGCGCCGCATCGGCAACCCGGTGGCCTGGACCGGTCCGGACGGCCAGATCCACCTGTACGTGGTCGCCACCGGCCTGGGCGGATGGGCGGCGTCGCGCGTGGCGCACCTGGTCTCCGTCGATGAAGGGGCCAGCTTCGCCATGAAGCGCGTGCTGCCGATGTCGCCTCTGTTCAATACCAGCGTGCTGGTGCGCACCAACGCGGTGGGACTGGTCGACGGCGGCTGGTGGCTGCCGGTGTATTTCGAGATCGGCATCAAGTACCCGATGATGATGGCCTTCGGCCCGGACGGCGAGCCCACCGGCCTGGGGCGCATCGGCACCCGCACCACCACGCTGCAGCCGGCCATCGTCCCGGTGTCCACTACCGAGGTGCGCGCCTGGATGCGCGACGCCAGCGACGAGCGCCGCGTGCAGCATGCGCGCAGCCGCGACGGCGGCGCCAGCTGGGAAGACCTGCCGGCCCTGGACCTGAACAACGAGAACACCTCGATGGCGGTGCTGCGCCTGGCCAACGGCGAATTCCTGATGCTGCACAACCATATCGCCCCCGGCGGCGGCTCGCGCAGCCTGCTGCGCCTGTCGCTCTCGAAAGACGGCCACACCTGGCGCACCGTGGCCGACGTGGCCAGCGGCGGCAAGGGTGACGAGTTTTCCTATCCCACCATGCAGCAGGTCGGCCGCGAACTGCACATCACGTATACCTTCCAGCGCCAGGCGATCGCGCATCACCGGTACCGGATCAGCATTGGAGAGACCATCTAGTGACCCTGCCCGATCTTTCGCTGCAATTCGTGTATGCCCGCCTGGCGTGGGCACTGGTGCTGGCCGCCATCCTGGTCGGCCTGTGGCCCGCGTCCTGGCGCCTGCCGCGGCGCGCGCTGGGCGCGACCCTGGCAGCCTGCCTGCTACTGATGGCCCTGCCGGGCGCCGCCTCGCCGGCCTGGCACCTGGGCCTGGCCTTCCAGTATCCGAGCGCCCTGCTGGCCGGCCTGTGCCTGCTCAAGCTGCATGCGCGCTGGCGCAATGCTTCCGGTCCGGTCCCGGCCGCGCTGCCGGTGCCGCTGGCGGCGGCGCTCGCCGTGACCGGCCTGCTGCTCTACCTCGACGCCTTCGGCCTGATAGCGGGCGGCTATTATTACGCCGGCTTCGGCGGACGCGCGGCGCTGGGCGCGGTGCTGCTGGCCGCCATCTGCGCGCTGGCCGCCACGCGCGGCCGCTTCCCCCTGCAAACCGCCGCGATCCTGGGCGCCCTGGCCCTGTTCTCGTTCGCGCGCCTGCCGAGCGGGAACCTGTGGGATGCGCTGCTCGACCCGCTGCTGTGGGGCTGGGCCCTGGTCACCCTGCTGGGCGCAGCCCTGCGCGTCCTGCTGCGCGCCCGCGCGCACCGAGCGCTGGCCAGCGCGGAAGCGGAGCTGCCGGTGCTGCATCCTGCCGGCGCCGAACCGATTTCATCAATGAAGGAGTAGTCTGTGGCAAACAAGAAGTGGTATCTCCATCCCGTCATCGCCACCGGGATCGTCATCAACGCATTCGTGCTGCTGCTCGCGGTTGCCCTGGCGGGCAACCCGGCCAGCATGGACCGCCTTCTGGTGGAAGACGGCATCGTCGAATGGATGCAGTTCCTGTGCTTCATGGCGCTGGCCGGCCTGCTCGGCTTCGCGTTCTTCGAACGCCTCAAGCGCAGCGACCGCGGCGTCATGGAATTGCTGACCCTGGGCGGCCTGAGTCTGCTGTGCGCGCTGGCGGCAATGGAAGAGATCAGCTGGTTCCAGCGCATCCTGAACATCCAGTCCTCGGAATTCTTCCTGCAGAATAACCGCCAGGGCGAGACCAACATCCACAACCTGGCAATGGGCGACGGCAGCCTGCACAAGAACGTGCTGCTCAAGCTGATCTTCATCACCGGCATCACGCACAACCTGATCCTGCCGCTGGTGGCGCGCTTCAAGCCGGGCGTACAGGACTGGGTCGAGAAGATGGGCCTGTACCTGCCGCCGCTGTCGGCCTCGGTGCCCTACCTGGTGCTGGTGGCGCTGTCGCACCTGCTGGTCGACCATCCGCGCAAGGGCGAGCTGGGCGAGATGTTCGGCGCGGTCCACTACATGGCGACCGTGTTCGGCGCCTATTTCGTGGGCGTGGCATACAAGCGCGCACCGCTGTTCGAGAACCCGGCCGACATGCGCCGCGTGTCGACGCTGTTCGCGCTGTGGATGCTGTTCCTGTTGATGAACGGCTGGATGCTGAGCGCCGGCGCCGGCGCCATGGTCGGCTGATCAGTCTCATTGGCCGGGCGGCATCGCCGCCCGGCCAGCCACGGCTCAGAAGCCGTAGTTCATGCGGGCGTAGATGAAGCGCCCTGCCCGTCCGAACGGCGCATAGTTCGCGAACGGGGTGTTGCCTGTGGTGTTCAGCGCCGGCGGCTGGGTCTCCGGATACTGGTCGAACAGGTTGTCCGCACCCAAAGCCAGGCTCAGTTTCGGCGTGAACGCGTAGCGCGCTTCGATGTCCACCAGGGTCTTCGGATCCATCCAGAAGTCCAGCGCCGCGGTGGTCCCCGGCGACAGCACCTTGCCGTAGCGGGTCGCACGGAAGGTCGCGCCCCACTGGCCCAGTTTCCAGTTCACGTTCGCGCTCAGCTTGTTCTCCGGCTGGCCCTTCTCCAGCGACAGCACGTTCAGGCGGTCGAACAGCACCGGCGCCGGGTTCAGGGCGCTCAGCTGCGCCGTGACCGGCACCTTGGTCACCTCCGTATCGGTGAAGTTGCCGGCCACCGTGAAGTCGAAGTTGCCGGCATTGGCGGTCTTCATCGGCCAGCTCACCACCACGTCCACGCCCTGGGTGCGGGTATCGACGCCGTTGATGAAGAAGCGCCCGCCGCCCACGCCCGTGATCCCCTGCGAGATGATGTAGTTGCGTACGTTCGCCTGGGTCAGGTTCTCGGACAGGATGATGCGGTCCTCGATGTCGATGCGGTAGGCGTCGATCGTGATACTGAACGGATCGAAGCGCATCACCGCGCCCAGCGAAGCGTTCACCGATTTTTCCGCTTCGAGCGGCTTGGCGCCCAGCGCCACGGCCACCCGGTCGGTCGGGCGGAAGGTGGTGATCTCGAAGGGCACGCCGTTGATGAAGTTGGTGGAGGTCGCGGTGAAGTTCTGCTGCTGCGGCGAGGGCGCGCGGAAGCCGTTCTGGATGGCGCCGCGCAGGGCGAAGGCCTTGCTGAAGTCGTAGCGGCCGGAGAGCTTGCCGGCCAGGCTGTTGCCGAAGTCGGTGTAGTGCTCGCCGCGCACCGCCACCGAGGCCAGCAACTGGGGCGTGATGTTCGCTTCCAGGTCGACGAAAGCGCCGATCGCGCTGCGGTGCGCATCGACCTCGTTGGACGGGCGGAAGCCCGGGAACACCTGGGCGCCGGGCGCGGCCGGGGTGCCGTTCGGCAGGATCTCGGGGCCGGCGCGCCAGGAATCCGGCTCGCCCGCGAACAGCTCGTAACCTTCGCGGCGCGCTTCAAGGCCGAGCGCGACGTTCAGCGGCGAAGCGAAGCTGGGCACCTCCAGCGTGCGCACGCCGGTCAGGTTGAACACCAGCTGGTCATAGGCATAGCCGCCGGCATAGAAAGTACGCTTGCTGCTCGGGCCGATCGAGCGGTTCAGCGTGTTCTCGATGTCGTACTCCATCTTGTTCCTGCCGTAGCCGAGCGAGGCGTCCATGTCCCAGCTGCCGGCCTGCCAGGTGACGCCCCCTAGGGCGGAGAAGTCGTTCACGGTCGGCGCGATGATCGGCAGGAAGCCGTCAGGATAGATCGAGGGGATGTTGCGCGCATCCTGGGCCGGGCGGAAGAAGCCGCCCGAGCGCGCGAAGCGGTTCTGGTAGCTCGCCCAGCCGTACAGCTTGACGCCGCCGCCCAGGTCGTTGCCGGCATTGGCGAAAAAGGTCACCTGCTCCATCTCCGGCTCGCCGTACCAGGCGTTGAAGCGGTTGATGGTGAGTTCGCGCGGATCGAAAGCGCCACCCGCCAGGCGCGGGTACTGCTGGCGCATGTCGTAGCCGCTGCGCTCGGTGCGCTCCTGCTTCTTGTATTCGCCGGCGAGCGTGAGGTGGCCGGTCTCGCCCAGGGCCAGGCCTTTCCAGATGCTGACGGTGCCGGTCTGGCCGTCGGTGCGTTCGCGTTTGGCGGGCGCGGTCCAGGTGGCGCCGGCGGGGGCGACGTCGTTCCACAGCTCGTATTCGGTCTTGCGCGCGCCGTAGGTGACGCTCGCTTCGCCGCCTTCGCGGTCGGTGCGCAGGCGCAGGTTGACCACGCCCGAGATGGCGTCCGACCCGTACTGGGCGGCGGCGCCGTCGCGCAGCACCTCGACGCTTTTCACGATCGCGGTCGGAATGGTGTTCATGTCCACCGCCGCCGAGCCGCGGCCGATCGAGCCGTTCACGTTCACCAGCGAGGAGGCGTGGCGGCGCTTCGAGTTCACCAGCACCAGGGTCTGGTCGGGCGCCATGCCGCGCAGGGTGGCGGGACGGATGGTGTCGGTGCCGTCGGTGATGGCCGGACGCGGGAAGTTCAGCGAAGGCAGCGCGATCGACAGGGCCTGGTTCATTTCGGTGGTGCCGACGTTCTTCAGCGTCTCCGACGAGATGATGTCGACCGGCGCGGCGGTATCCAGGGCGGTACGGTTGGCCACGCGGGTGCCGGTGACCACCACCGTGGCGGCAGTCGCCGGGTCGCTTGCCGCGGGCGTTCCCGTCGCGGCGTCCTGCGCGTGGGCGCCGGTGAACAAGGAAGCGATGGCAAGGGCCAGGACCGTCTTTTTGGTGTCGTGTTTCTGCATCTTGGGTTTTCCTCTTGTTATAGGTTCTTACCGCGCCGGGACCAGGCGCCGCTTATTGCTTGTTCGATACTGCTGGGCACACAATAGGATGTCAATTCGTAAAACTTGCAGTTGAGCATATTTACAACAGCCGGCCCGCGTCAGGCTGCTGTAAGGCCCGGATGCCTTACGCTTGCTACACTTTCATCTTTACCAGCCAGGATCCGCGTATGCACGACCTCTTGTTTCCCGGTTTTCGCCCTTTTACCGCCGTGACCGACGACGGCATCACGATCGCCGGCGTGAGCGGCGGCGCCGGTGCGCCGCTCCTGCTGCTGCACGGCCACCCGCAGACCCACGCGATCTGGCACAAGGTGGCGCCGCTTCTTGCGCAGCACTTCACCGTGGTCGCCTGCGACCTGCGCGGCTATGGCGACTCCTCCAAGCCGCAAGGGGCACCCGACCACGCCAACTACAGCAAGCGGGTCATGGCCGCCGACATGCTGGCAAGCATGCGCCATCTCGGCTTCGAACGCTTTCGCGTCATGGCGCACGACCGCGGTGCGCGCGTGGCGCACCGCCTGGTCGCGGACCATCCGCAGGCCGTGGAGCGCGCGGTGCTGCTGGACATCGCGCCGACGCTGGCCATGTACGAAGGCGCCACGGAGGCCTTCGCGCGCGCCTACTGGCACTGGTTTTTCCTGATCCAGCCGGCGCCGCTGCCGGAGCGCCTGATCGAGGCCGACCCGGGCGCCTACCTGCGCGACGTGATGGGCCGGCGCAGCGCGGGCCTGGCGCCCTTCGATGCGCGCGCGCTGGCCGAGTACGCGCGCTGCCTGTCCTTGCCCGGCACGGCGCACGGCATCTGCGAGGATTACCGGGCTGCGGCCGGCATCGACCTGGAACACGACCGGGCCGACCGCGCCGCCGGGCGGCGCATCGAGACGCCGCTGCTGGCCCTGTGGGGCGCGCAAGGGGTGGTGCAGCGCTGCTTCGATCCGCTGCCGGAGTGGCGCAAGGTGGCGACGCAGGTCGAGGGCGAAGCCCTGGACTGCGGCCACTACATCCCGGAGGAAGCGCCCGATGCGCTGCTGGCGCGGGCGCTGCCGTTCCTGTCGGAGTGATGGTTCAGGCGCGCGCCACGCCCAAAAACACGTCCCTATAATCCTCGGCGCAGGACCGCGCGCCTGGATTCGCGGCCCTGTGCACGATGCGCGATGGGCCGGTACGCTCTTCGCCGGCAAAGTTCCCTCCATCACTTTGATCGGCACCATATGGACCGCACAGATGAGGACTTGTTTGCATCGACCGGCGACGGCACCGAGCCGCGCCGGCTGCTGGGTTTACGTCAGGCAGTTGCCCTGATCGTCGGCGTGGTCATCGGCGCCGGCATCTTCAAGTCGCCTTCCATCGTTGCCGGCCTCAGCGGCAGTGCCGACTGGATGTTCGCCATGTGGATCCTGGGCGGCCTGGTCTCGCTGGTGGGCGCCCTGTGCTATTCCGAACTCACCACCGCCTACCCGCATCCGGGAGGCGACTACCATTTCCTGCACCGCGCCTACGGCCGCGCCACCGCCTTCCTGTTCGGCTGGGCCCGCTTCGCCGTCATCACCACCGGGTCGATCGCACTGCTGGCCTTCGTGTTCGGCGACTACATGCAGCAGGCCGTGCCGCTCAGCTTCCTGCCCGAGGGCTGGGGCGCCACCGCCTACGCCTGCGCGGTGATCGTCGTGCTGTCGCTGCTCAACCTGCAGGGCTTGCGTGCCGGCGCCGGCGCCCAGATGTGGCTGACGCTGGCCGAGATCGGAGGCCTCCTGCTATTGGTGGCCGCGGCCGCCTTCTTCACCGACGGCGCCCCGGCCGCGGCGCCGGCGCTTGCCACGACGGACGCGGCGGCGCCGGTCTCGTTCGGCATGGCCATGGTCTTCGTCCTGCTCACCTACGGCGGCTGGAACGAGGCGGCCTACATCAGCGCCGAGATCCGCGGCGGCGGCGCCAGCATGGTGCGCGCCCTCACCTTGTCGATCCTGATCATCACGACCCTCTACCTGATGGTCACCTGGGCCTGCCTGCAGGTGCTGGGCATGCAGGGCATGGCCAGCTCCGAGGCACTGGCGGCCGACGTCATGGGAATCGCCTTCGGCGCCTCCGGGGAAAAAGTGATTTCGATCCTGGTCGCGATCTCGGCGCTGACCTCGATCAATGCCACCATGATCGTCGGGGCCCGCACCGGCTTCGCCATGGGCCGCGACTGGCGCTCGCTGCGCAAACTCGGCCGGTGGAACGACGCCAACAGCACCCCGACGGTGGCGATGTCGATCCAGTGCGCCGCCGCCCTGGTGCTGGTCGGCATCGGGGTCGCCTTCGGCAGCGGCTTCAAGGCCATGGTCGAGTTCACCGCGCCGGTGTTCTGGCTGTTCTTCCTGCTCAGCGGCGTGTCGCTGTTCGTGCTGCGCCGGCGCGAGCCCGACCTGCCGCGTCCGTTCCGGGTGCCGCTGTATCCCCTGCTGCCCCTGCTGTTCTGCGCCACCTGCGCCTACATGCTCTGGTCCAGCCTGTCCTAAGTGTACAGCCAGTCGCTCGGCGGGCTGAACGCGGCCTGGATCGGGGTGGCCGTGCTTGCCAGCGGATCGCTGCTGCTGCTTTTCCTCGACCGCAAGGATGGCCTTGACGCTGCCAAGACAAGATCCGTTCCCTGACCAAGTAACTGAGCCACCTGAAGGAGTCCACATGCAAACCGACGAACGCCGCCGTACCCTGCTGCTGTCCGCCGCCGCCGCGGGCACCATCCTGCTGCCGACCCGCGCGCACGCGCAAGCCCTGGCCGAGCCAGAGCGCCTGGACGTACCCTACGTGCCCACGCCCCAGGAAGTGGTCGACCGCATGCTCGAGATGGGCAAGGTCGGCAAGAGCGACGTGCTGTACGACCTCGGCTGCGGCGACGGCCGCATCGTCGTGACGGCGGCCAAGAACCGCGGCGCGCGCGGCACCGGCATCGACCTCAATCCGGTGCGCATCGCCGAGGCGAAGGAGAATGCGAAGACCGCCGGCGTGGCCGACCGCGTCAACTTCAAGGTGGGCGACCTGTTCCAGGCGGACGTGTCGCCGGCCACCGTGGTGACGCTCTACCTGCTGCCGTCGGTGAACGTCAAGCTGCGGCCGCGCCTGTGGCAGCAGCTCAAGGTCGGCACCCGCGTGGTGTCGCATGCCTTCGACATGGGACCGGAATGGCCGCCCGAGAAGAAGGACGAAGTGGACGGCCGCACCATCTATTTCTGGACCATCACCCAGGCCAACAAGAAAGCCGTGAAGGCCTGAACGGGCGAGCGCTAGCCGGTCAGGGGCTGGTAGCCGCCGTTGCCGCAGCTTGCGGCGGCACCCGAAGGGTTTCGCCGATGCGCAGCACGCCGAAGGCTTCCTCGCTCACGCCCTGGGCCTGGCGCGCGATCGCGAGGTCGCGCGGCGCCTGGTCGATGCGTTCCTGGCCCATCGGGAAGGTGCCCCAGTGCATGCCCACGCTGCGCCGCACGCCCAGCTCGCGGTGGATGCGGACCGCCTCGTCGGGGCTGACGTGCGAATTGCGGTACCACACCGGCTGGTAGGCGCCGATCCCGATCGCGGCCAGGTCGAAGCCTTCGGGATAGCGGGCGGCGATGTCCTGGATGTCCTTCGAATAGCCCAGGTCGCCCGAGAAGAAGAAGGAGAAGCCGGGACGGGTCACGGCCCAGGCGCCCCACAGGGTTTCGTTGCGGTCGTACAGGCCGCGCGCCGACCAGTGGTGGACCGGCAGGAACTGCAGTTCCAGGCCGCGCAAGCTGGCCTTGTCCCACCAGTCGAAGCGGACGATGCGCGAGCGGTCGCCCTCGGTCACGTGCCGCGCCAGCCACAGGTCCACGCCGAGCGGCGCGTACAGCATGGGCGCGCCGCCCTTCTGCCGGTACAGCGCGCGCAGCGATGCCAGCGACAGGTGGTCGTAGTGCGAATGGCTGATCAGCACCGCATCGATATGCGGCAGCGCCGCGAGGGCCACGCCCGGCGCCTGCTGGCGCTTCGGCCCGGCGAAGGACAGGGGCGAAGCGCGCTCGTCGAACACCGGGTCGAGCAGGATGTTCACGCCGTTACCGGTCTGCAGCAGGAAAGTCGCGTGGCCGATCCAGATGAGCGCCGGCTCGGTCTTGTTCGCATGGATGTAGCCCAGGTCGGCCGCCACCGTCGGCACCGGCGCCAGGGGCAGGCGTTCCGAGCCGTCCGAGGTCCAGTTCCTGATGCGCCCGGCCCAGCCCTCGAAGAAGCCGACTTTCGGCCGCTGGTAGGCGGGGTTCGGCGGGTAGTTGTTGGCGAAGCCCTCGGGCCGGTGATGCGGCTTGCTCGCGTCATAGTAGGGATTGACTTGCGCACAGCCTGCAAGCAGGGAGGCGGCAAGGACGGCGCCCGGCAGGGCAAGGCGGACTGGCAGGGGCATGAAGGAGGTGAACGCTTGAAAAAGACGAGTATAAGGGAATGCGTGGGATGCCTCCGGCGCAGTAGCGGAAGCGTCCCGGGCAGTGCAAACAAGATTTGCACATAGCGGCCTGGGTGCAAATAAAATTTGCATAAGAGGCAACAAATGCACATGCCGTACGCTGCGCGAGAATGGCGATCCCCATTTTGCCATTTCCTTATTGTTGCCCAGGATGTAAGCTACAGGGCCCAGCGCGAACGCTGGCGGCGCCCGCGGCCCATCCACCGCCCCGGGTGCGCCCGTCTGGCCACAAGCGGGACGTCCCGTGCGCATCCGCTGTCATTCTGCTACCGTAGGAAGGCAGCGGCGGCGCATCAGCCCGGCACCAGGTGCCGGAGCGACAGCGACCTCTTTAACTTTTCCGGCACCTTATTTGGCTGTTCACTATGACTTCTTCGACCGACCTTGACAACGCGCTTCCCCTCGACATGATCATCTTCGGCGGCATGGGCGACCTGGCGATGCGCAAACTGCTTCCCGCGCTCTACATGGCCTACCTGCACGGCAACCTGCCGGGGCAGACCCGCATCATCTCGACCGGGCGCCAGGAGTTCGACCGCGATGCCTATCTCCGCTTCGTCGAAGAGAATTCGCGCTCCTTCATCGCAGCAGCCAACTTCAACGAGAAGACCTGGGACGGCTTCCTGCAGCTGCTCGAATACGTGCGCCTCGACGTCCAGGCCGCCCCCGACTTCAGCGCCCTGGCGGCGGCGGCCCACCCGGGCGCGCAGCGCGTGTTCTACCTCTCCACGGCGCCGGCCCTGTTCACCACCATCTGCGCCAAGCTGGCCGACGCCGGCCTGGTGGACGCCAAGGCGCGCGTGGTGCTGGAAAAGCCGCTGGGACAGGACCTCGAGTCCGCCATCGAGATCAACGAAGCGGTCGGCAAGCACTTCGCCGAATCGCAGATCTACCGCATCGACCACTACCTCGGCAAGGAGACCGTGCAGAACCTGATGGTGCTGCGCTTCGGGAACTCGATCCTGGAACCGCTGTGGCGCGCGCCGAACATCTCGAGCGTGCAGATCACGGTGGCCGAGGAAGTCGGCGTCGGCAGCCGGGCCGGCTTCTACGACAGCACCGGCGCGATGCGCGACATGGTCCAGAACCACCTGCTGCAGCTGCTGTGCATCGTCGCCATGGAGCCGCCTACCTCCCTGTCGCCGGACGCGGTGCGCGACGAGAAGCTCAAGGTGCTGCGCTCGCTGCGCCGCCTCACGCTGGCCGACATCGCGCGCGACACGGTGCGCGGCCAGTACGTGCACGGCGTCAGCGGCAACCAGGAAGTGAGCGGCTATCTCGAGGAAAAGAACGTCCCCGCGGACAGCAAGACCGAGACCTTCGTGGCCCTGCGCGCCCACGTCGACACCTGGCGCTGGTCCAAGGTGCCTTTCTACTTGCGCACCGGCAAGCGCATGGCGCGCCGCTCCTCGAAGATCGTGGTGGAATTCGCCAATCCGCCCTTCCCGCTGTTCCCCGACATGCCGGGCGGCGTCGCCAACCGCCTCGTGATCGAGCTGCAGCCGGAAGAAGCGATCAAGCTGCAGATCATGGCCAAGCAGCCCGGCAGCGGCATGCAGATGCAGCAGGTGGCCCTGAACCTCGACCTGCAGTCGGCATTTCAACAGCGCCGTGCGGAAGCCTACGAGCGCCTGCTGATCGACGTGGTGCGCGGCCGCCTGACCCACTTCATGCGCCGCGACGAGCTGGAGGCCGCCTGGGCCTGGGCCGACCCGATCATCGAAGGCTGGAGCACGCTGGGCGAGAAGCCGCATCCGTATGCGGCCGGTTCCTGGGGACCGGCGGAAGCCTTCGCGCTGCTGGCGCGCGACGGCTTTGCCTGGGTCGAGTAAACCCTAGGACGGCAAGGACCTGCGCCGCGCGCGCAGGATCCACGCATACAGCAAGCCATTGATGACGAGCACGCCGGCCGCCAGCCCCAGCTGCAGGCCGCGCGTCATTTCCCCCGGATAAATCAGCGGCAACAGATAATGATCGATGAACCCGCCGCTGTAGCCGGACTCTCCAGCCAGCAGGCGCATCCGGTTCTCCACATGGGTCAGCGGACAGACCGCGCCCAGCACCTCGATGCCGAAGCCCCAGGCGGCGGCCGCCAGGTGCACCGGCAGCAGGCGCGGCCGGCGCAGCACCAGCAAGGCGCCGAACACGACGAACAGGATGAAACCGAGGTGCACCAGCAGCACCGCATCCGCAAGGAAACGATAGACCATGCTTGAACGGTCTTCCAGGAAACGATCTAGACGAGCAGTTTAATACGCCGCAAGGCCCCATGCCATTCGACGCTTGCGCGATTGAAGCCGCGCGCAAGGCGGCGTACAGTTGCTGGTCTTCGAACCCATTGAAAACACCATGCACGCCTTGACTCCGCAAGCCCTTGCCCTGCCCTCGTTTGCTTCGCTCGGAGCAAATCTACTCAAGAACATGGACCGCAGCCGCCAGGCGCGCGGCAAGCTGCTGGATCGCGCCGGCTACGGTCCGCAGGAAACCCCGTTCACGGTCCTGCACAGCGAACCGGGCCTGAACCTGCGCCGCTTCGGTGGCGCCGGCGCGGACGGCCCCGCCGTGCTGCTCGTCCCCGCGCCCATCAAGCGTTCCTACATCTGGGACCTGGCGCCCGAGATCAGCGTCGTGCGGCGCTGGATGGAGGGAGGCTACCAGGTCTACCAGGCCGAGTGGACGCCGCTTCCCGACGACGGCGAAGACGAGGGCTTCGGCCTGGACGACTACGGCGACCGCCTGCTGGCCGCCTGCCAGCGCGCCATCGAGATTGATAGCGGCAAGGCCAGCTTGAGCATCGCCGGCCATTCGCTGGGCGGCATCCTGGCGGCGATCTACAGCTGCCTGCACCCGGACCGGGTCGATGCCACGGTGCTGCTGGAATCGCCCCTGCATGTCGAGAAGTCATCCTGCTGCTTCACGCCGCTGATCGACGCTACGGCGCATGCGCGCCCGATCGCGGACGCCTTCCGCCAGGTGCCGGGCGTATTCCTGAACATGATGAGCGCCATCGCCGAGCCGCATGCCTTCCAGTACGAGCGCATGATGGACCGCTGGCTGTCGCTCGCCAACCCCCAACTGCTTGCCACCCACATGCGGGTGGAGCGCTGGACGCACGACGAATTCCCCTTGCCGGGCCGGCTGTTCACCGAACTGGTCGAGCAGCTCTACCGCAAGGACGAGTTCATGCAGGGCAAGCTGCGCATCGGCGCGCGGAGTATCGGTCCGCAAGACCTGCGCGCGCCCCTGCTCAGCGTGCTCGACCCGCGCAGCAAGCTGATTCCCGAGGCCTCGATGCGTCCCTTCCACGAGGCCGCGGGGAGCGAGCGCAAGTGCCTGCTGCACTACGAGGGCGACGTTGGCGTCAACCTGCAGCACGTGGGCGTGCTGGTCGGGAACAGCGCCCATGCGCGCATCTGGCCGGCGATCTTCGACTGGCTCGCTGGCGCACGGAAAACTCAATAGCGCGGACGCGCTCAGGGCCGCCAGCGCAGCTGCAGGCGGACCTCCTCTTCGGTTTCGACGGTAAAGCCCAGCGCCGCGTACAGGCGGCGCGCACCCAGGTTGTCGGTGCGCACCGCCAGCATCAGGTCGCGTCCCTCCTGCGCTGCCCGGCGCTGCAGGCGGCGCAGCGCCTCGCCGGCGACGCCGCGCCCGCGCGCGTCTGGCATGACGGCGATATCGACCACCCGGACCGCCCCCGGCACGCTCGCCGTCACCAGGCGGCCCACCGGCACGCCGTCCAGTTCCAGCACCTCGTATACCGCCTCGGGATAGCTGCTGCGGTAGCCGGCCACCTGCATCTGCCGCTGCATGGCGACGATGCCGTCGATGTAGCGCGGATCGGCGAGCAGGCCCAGCAGGTCGTCGCGGGTGGAGCGGTACAGCGCCAGGAAGAAGTCCTCGTCGGACGGCAGGGCGGGACGGATGTGCAGGGCGGCAAGCGACATGGCGGGAAGGCTGGGCATGGTGGATGTTTCCGGGCAGTATATCTGGTAGCGGACTCGGCCACAGGCGCACGCAATCTGCGCTACCATGCCGGGCATTCTCCCGCCATCACGAACCAAGGATCCACGTGTTACCCGTACTCGCTCTCGACGTGGGAGCCGCCATCAAGACCCTGGTGCTGACCCTCGACCTGTTCGGCACCTTCGTCTTCGCCCTCAGCGGCGCCATCGCCGGCGCCCGCCGCCGCCTCGACATCTTCGGGGTGCTGGTGCTGTCCTTCGTTGCCGCCAACTCGGGCGGCATCGTGCGCGACCTCCTGATCGGCGCGACCCCGCCGGCCGCGATCCGGGACTGGCGCTACATGGCCGTGTCCTTGCTGGCCGGGCTGGTCATCTTCTTCTGGTATCCGATCGTCAACCGACTGCGCAATCCGGTGCTGATCTTCGACGGCGCCGGCCTGGCGCTGTTCTGCGTGGCCGGGGCGCAAAAGGCGCTGGTGTTCGGCGCCGACCCATGGGCGGCCGCCCTGCTCGGCATGTTGACCGGCATCGGCGGCGGCGTCGCCCGCGACGTGCTGCTCAACGACGTACCGGCAGTATTCCGCTCCGACATCTACGCGGTCGCCGCGCTGGCCGGCGCCAGCGTCGTCGTCCTCGGCGACGCGCTGCAATGGGCCGCCGCCCCTACTGCCATCGCCGGCGCCGCGCTGTGCTTCGGCCTGCGCCTGGCGGCGATCCGCTTCGGCTGGCACCTGCCGACCGCGCGCCACCCCGACCAGCCCGACGACGAAGCGAAGGACCCGAAGCACGGCGAATACCGCTGAGTGGCCAGTTCCCGGTAGCCACCATCGCGGAGCTCGTGAACCAGCATCACGCGAACGTCTACGGCAAGGCCTCGGTCGGTTCGCCGCCGATGTAGGCGTGACTGGCGTAGTGCCTACTACGGTGCCGTCCGGCTCTTGAGGTACAGCTCGATCAGCGCGTTCACCTGGGACGCGTCGCCCGCACGCCGCGTCTTGAGGCTTTCCACACGCTGCGGTGTCGGCTGGCCGTTGATCCAGTCGTCGAAATCCTCGCTTCCGAGGATCTGCAGCCAGTCTGGGTGGGCGCGCGCGAACGAGGCAACCCGTTCGAGCGAGGTCACCACCACCCGATCAAAGGCTGGCCCGGTGGCGACGATGCCGTAGTCGCGGCAGAAGCGCGCCAGCCACTTGAGGGTCACCGGACCGACGATGCCGTCGCCGAGCGGGCGCCCGGTGGCGCCGGCATCGCTCCTGAACTCGGGGACGGCGGCATAGATGACGGCCAGGTGCTGCTGGATCAGCTGGCTGCCGGCGGCATCGTATTGGCGGAACACGCGCGCCGCCTCGGGCGTCGCCAGGCGGCGCGGCAAAGCCGCCTCGGCGGAGTCGAACCCGGCGATACGCTTGGGCGGCGTGGCGCCGGCGGATGCCTCCCGCGCATTCGTTGCTTCCTGCGCGGCCCCGCCGCCTCCGATGAGCAGCAGCGCAGCCGCCATGGCGCGACCGATGATGGCAAACGGCTTCATGTCAGAACGTCTTTCCTTCCTTGATCATCTTCTTGCGGATTGCCTGCAGCAACTCGCCTTGGTCAAGGTGAGCGCGGCCGCCTCGCGGCAAAGATAGGTACCGCGTTGACTCCGGTTCGCCTGCAAACGCGCGTTCGGAAGAGCAACAATAGTGCATTGAACGAAAGAAAATTTCTACTGGTTTTCTAAAAAACTGTTTGCGCCAGGTGGCCAGAAATCCAGATGTCACCATCAGCGCCAGAAAACCACATTGAAGGCGTCCTTGCGCGCCAGCCTTACTCCAAAGCCCGGTTGCGTGATTCCAGGTCCACGCACAGGATCGCCAATGCCGCAAGGAGCAGGAAGCCGGCCAGCATTCCCAGCGCGAGCGTGAAATGGGTCGCCATTACCGGCGCGACGATCGCCGGCGCGAACAGGCCCCCGAACCGGGCAATCGCCCCGGCCGTGCCCATGCCGCTGGCGCGCAGGTCGGTCGGGTACACCTCGGGCGTGAACGCATACAGCGCGCCCCAGGTGCCCAGCAGCGCAAAGCTCATCAGGAGGGTGGATCCGACCACCAGCCAGGTGGCGTTGCCCAGGCTGTAGGCCATGCAGCCGGCGGCGCTCAGGAGCAGGAAGCCGACCAGGGTCGGCTTGCGTCCCCAGCGCTCCACGCCATAGGCCGACAGCGCAAAGCCCGGCAGCTGCACCAGCGCCAGCAGGATCAGGAATTCCTGTCCGCGCATGAAGCCGAATCCCTCGCTGCTCAAGCGCACCGGCAGGTAGACGAACACGCCATAGTAGGCGACCGAGATCAGCATCCACGCCAGGAACAGCGAGACGCTGCGGCGCCGCAGCGTGCCGGCGAACAGCGCCGACAGCGGCTGCTTGCCGCCGGTGTCCGGCGCCAGCGGCGGAATCTCGACCTGGCGGCCGTTCACCGCGGCCACCCGCGCCAGCACAGCGCGGGCCTGCTGCCCCTTGCCGCTGCGGTTGAGGTACATGGGCGACTCGGGCACGAACAGGCGCAGAACAACGCCGATGAGCGCCGGCAGGCCGGTGACCAGGAAGATCAGGCGCCAGGCATCCTCACCCCGTTGCTGCGCCACCAGGGCCAGGATGGCCAGCAGGATGGTGCCGACAGCCCAGAAGGATTCGAGCAGCACCAGCCAGCGGCCGCGCCGGTCGCTGGGCAGGAATTCGGCCATCATCGTGTAGTCCACCGGCAGGGTGCCACCGACACCGACGCCGGTCAAAAAGCGCAGCACCAGCAGCCAGCCCAGGTCGGGCGCGAAGCTTGATGCCACGCCGAAACAGGCATCGATCAGCACCGCCGCCATCAGCACCGGCCGGCGCCCGATGCGGTCCGCGAGGCGGCCGAAGCAGAAGGCGCCGACCAGCATCCCCACGAAGAACCAGGTCCCGGTCTGCAGCGTTTCCGGCAGCGGCACGCCGAAGGTCTGCGCAATCGACGGTGCGCTGAAGCCGATCGACAGCACCTGCATGGCGTCGGCCATCCAGACCAGGCCGAAGATGGCGAACAGCCGGTACTGGAAGCGGCCGACGCCGGCCGCCTGGATACCCTGCTCAACTGTCGCCGTCATCGTGGACATCGTCGTTTCCCCTCTCATGCTCGGAGTGTGCAAGAAGAATCCATGGCGAACCGTGCAATGGAAAACACTGGGACGAAAAAAATGCCTGCGAAGCAGGCATTCCGGGGAGGACGCTCGGGATCTTACACGCCGACCATCGAAACGGCCTTGGTGTTCAGGTAGGACTCCAGGGCTTCCGGACCACCCTCGGAGCCATAGCCCGAATCCTTGATGCCGCCGAAAGGCAGCTCGGCGCTCGGGGTGGCCGGCTGGTTGATCCACAGCATGCCGACTGCGACACGGTTCATCAGCAGCTGGGCGTTCTTGATCGAACGGGTGAAGGCGTAACCGGCCAGGCCGTACGGCAGGCGGTTCGCTTCCGCGATGGCGTCTTCCAGGCTGTCGAAACCGCGCACCGCAGCCAGCGGGCCGAACGGCTCGTCGTTGAACACGCTCGCTTCCAAAGGCACGTCGGCCAGCACGGTCGGCGCGAAGAAGTTACCGGCGTCGCCGACGCGCTCGCCGCCGGTCGCGACGACGGCGCCCCTGGCGCGGGCATCTTCGACGAACTGCGCCATGGCGCTCAGGCGGCGCGGATTGGCCAGCGGGCCGAGGGTGGTGCCTTCTTGCAGGCCGTCGCCCAGCTTCAGGCCTTCGGCATGCGTTACCAGCGCGCGCGTGAATTCGTCCTTGATCGCGTTATGCACCAGGAAGCGGGTCGGCGAGATGCACACCTGGCCGGCATTGCGGAACTTGGCCGCACCGGCCGCCTTGACGGCGAGGGCCACGTCGGCATCCTCGGCGATGATGACCGGGGCATGGCCGCCCAGCTCCATGGTGACGCGCTTCATGTGGGCGCCGGCCAGGGCGGCCAGCTGCTTGCCGACCGGGGTCGAGCCGGTAAAGGTGACCTTGCGGATGATCGGGTGCGGGATCAGGTAGCCGGAGATCTCGGCCGGGTCGCCGAACACCAGGCCCACCACGCCGGGCGGCACGCCGGCATCGACGAAGCACTGGAACAGGGCCGCCGGCGAGGCCGGGGTCTCTTCCGGCGCCTTGCACAGGAAGGAGCAGCCGGTGGCCAGGGCGGCGGCCAGCTTGCGGACGACCTGGTTGATCGGGAAGTTCCACGGGGTGAAGGCGGCGACCGGGCCGACCGGCTCCTTCAGCACCAGCTGCTGGGCGGCCGGGTTGCGCGACGGCACGATACGGCCGTAGACGCGCATGCCTTCGGCCGCGAACCAGTCGATGATCTCGGCGCCGGCCATGGCTTCCATCTTGGCTTCGGCCAGCGGCTTGCCCTGCTCCTGGGTCAGCAGGCGGGCGATGTCGCCGGCGCGCTCGCGCAGCAGGTTCGCGGCGCGGCGCATGGTGGCGGCGCGCTCGGCGGCGGTAACGTTACGCCAGGTCTCGAAACCGGACTTGGCGGCGGCCAGGGCACGGTCCAGGTCGGCGACGCTGGCGTGGGCCACGGTGCCGATCGACTGGCCGGTGGCGGGATTCACGACCGGGATCGTCTTGCCGCCCGTGGCGTCTTGCCATTCGTTGGCGATGAGGAGTCGGGTATCGGGATAGCTGGAAGTCGTCATGAGCCTCAAGTCCTGTGTTGAATGAATCGTAAATCATGATGATAACCGTTGTTTGCTTGCCCTGCAGGCCGGCACGCCGGCACCGGCAAACCTTCGGGCCGGCGGCCAAAAAGAAAACCCGCCGAAGCGGGCTTGCTGCTCAGCGGGCCGATAGTTCTCAGAAACAATCGTATTGCCGATGGGTGATAAGCACAGTGCTTGTTAAAAACTGCCGGGTCTGGCACGGCGCAGGTATCTGCGCCGATTTCCCTTGTTAATCAGGATGATCACAATCAAGACGACTGCTGCAAAATGGTTGTCGTTAATCAGGGAGATAAGTTGAGTCAGGTTTTCGAGGTCAAACATGATGCTTCCTTTAAAAGATGGAATGACTCGCCGTGGGACAGCCGCAGGATGCTCCCGTGGTTGCTTTTTCCGCGAGCACATGTTCGACCAGCCCATTCCTCAGCAGTTGCCGCTACTCGGTGCCAAGCTGAGCCGTATCAATAGGACTCGGTAGGTCCCAGATTCCTGTCCTTAGATTGGAGGAAAGAGACAGACGGCAGATGACCAAGCTTAAGCCTGAGCAAAGACAGTGAGCCGCCACGTTTGATTCCATACAATCCCATGGAGCGGTAATGTCGAGCCAAAGGATGTCGGAAAGCTAATGGAAAGTGTCATCGTCTACACAGGGAAGGATTTGCGCCGGATGCGGGAGGAAGGCGGCTGCGGCCATTGGACCGCCAGCCCGATCCGCGTGGAGGCAGCCCAGTACCTGGTGTGCGTACGCAACCGCCGCGAGCAATGGGCCGCGATGGACCACGAGCATGGCGTGGCTTTCCTGATTGCGAAAATTACCGGCACCAAGCCTTCGATGCACGCGGCGAGGATCACGATTGAATTCGACAGCTATGCCTTGCTCGACATCCCCGATGCCTGGCAACTGCTGGCCAAGGGTCAGCGTTTTCCTGTCGCCTACATGGAAACCGCTGACCTGTTCACCAGGCTGGCGCTGAATCCGGACGAGCTGGCCTGGAAGCCTTTCATGACCAAGCCGGGCCCGGTCCAGCTACAGCTGGCCGATGCGCCTGTCCTGTCCGCCGGCGCCGCCGATCCGGGCCGGAGCAAGGCAGGAAGCTTTACCAACGCCATCGCCGAAGCCAAGCGCAAGCTGGCCGACTCCCTTGGCATAGCTTCCGAGAAGATCGAGATAACCATCCGCCTGTAAGGCAGCGGTTCAAGGCAGCGCCAGCACCGTGTGCGGCAATCCCGGCGTGTCGATGCGGAAGGCGAACAGGCCGCCCGCCAGCGGCTGCTCGCGGCGCTGCGCCGGCGTCAGCCCTTTCCAGGCGGTGGTCACATAGGCGGTGCGCAGGTCCGCGCCGCCGAAGGCCAGCTTGGTGATGTTCGTGCACGGGAACCCGACGCTGCCGACCAGCCGCCCCGCCGCCGTGTAGCGCTCGATCCGGCCGGCGCCGAACAGGGCGATCCACAGGTGCCCTTCGCGATCGACCGCCATGCCGTCCGGGCGGCTGCCTTCCGGCAGTTGCAGGAACACCCGCTTGCCGGCCAGGCTGCCGTCCTCGCGCAGCTCGAAGGCGTACACGCGGCGCAGCGGCGTGTCCGTGTGGTACAGGGTCTGGCCGTCCGGGCTGATGGCCGGGCCGTTGGTGATGATGTAGCCGGCGTCGGCGCGCGACAGGACGCCATCCCGACCAAGGCGGTACAGTGCGCCGCTCGGCGCGAGCTGGCCGTCGTCCATCGAACCGAACCAGAGGTTGCCGCCGACGTCCACGTGGCCATCATTGAAGCGGTTGCCCGGCACGTCGTCCTCGACCTTGCGCAGCGGCGCGAATTCGCCGCCGGCGTCATCGAAGCGGTACAGACCGTCTTCCAGCGCGCAGACCATGGCGCCGCCGGATGCCGGGACCACGAAGCCGGGCTGGCCGGGCGCCTCCCAGCTGCGCCGCTCGCTGCCATCGGCGGCGCAGCGGTGGATGCGCCGGCCCTTGATGTCGACGAACCAGACTGAACGCGTGGCGGCGTGCCAGAGCGCGCCCTCGCCCAGGTGGGCGCCGACGTCCCAGATGCATTCCGGTGTCATTGAAGCCATGGTCTTGAAAGTGGTGTCGCCGGTCATGCTCATCCAGGGTCGGGTTGATGGTGCGGAGGCGAGATTGTACCGCCCGCGCCAGGGCCGCTCAGTCCAGCGTCACCCCCATCAGCCCGATCACGACGTCGTTGGCCAGGGTCCGCAGCTCCAGGCTCTTCAAGTCCTTGCCGCGCTCGAGCGGCATCTCGAGCACGGTGGCCGAGCCGCCGTCGATCTGCGCGCGCAGGTCCTGCGGCAGGGTCGCCGGGTCCAGCACCCGCACTTTGGCCGTCTTCAGGTCGACCCGCACCGGCACGGATCCGCAGTACGGGAACTGGTAGTCGTCGATGAAGTAGTCCTGCTCGATGGGCCACCAGCTGTCGGGATTGTGCAGGGCCAGGCGGCTGCGGCTGCCGTCCGCGTAGCTCACCACCACCTCGCCGTTGTCGATGCGGCTCTGCATCGCATTGCTGGAGCCGGCCATCAGCAGGAATGCGCGGCCGGCCCGGCCCTGCAGCGGCACGCTGGCCTGCTTCGGATAGTTGTCCCACTGCGAGGTGAACAGCACGTTCCGCGCGCCCGGGCCCGATGGCGTGGCGAAGCTCAGGCCCTTGGGCAGGCGCAGGACGCCGCCCTGGGCACGCAGGCCGCTGTCGTCGACCGTGGCCATGGCGTTCACGTGCCCGGCCCAGGCGCCGATGCCTTGCGCGGGCAAGGACAGCGAGACGAAGGGCGAGCGCGGCGACAGATACTTGCCGGGCTTGAACAGCTCGGTGACCCGGTCGTTGAAGCGCGGCGTCAGGTCGACATGGCGCGGATTCACCGGCGCCCCCGTTGTCCACGACGCGGCGCGGGGACCGCAGACCGCCTGTGGAACATCCTGCGGCGCATCCACAGCCTTCCACCAGGTAAACGCACCCTGGCGCACGCGCCGCAGGCCCTCGTGCGCCGCCGTCTTTGCGAGCACCCGCGCAGCGGCGCCGATCGGCTGTCCGCGCCACCGGATCGTGAGCTCGGTCTTGCGCCCGAAGGGCAGTTCGATCCGCAGGCGCGGCGCGAAGGCGTCGTCGCTGCCGGCGCGCCAGCGCACCGGCTTGCCATCGGCGAGGACCGAGGCCACGGCATCGCTCGCCGCCGGCAGCTCGAGCACCAGGCGCGCGAAGACCGCGGCCGGCTGTTCGATCGTCCAGCGCTCTTCCCTTCCATCGCGGCGGAACGCCAGCGCCACGCCCGGGTGGCGCAGGCTCGCATGCCGCCAGTCGCGCGGAAAGCCCGGACGAACCAGCAGCGTCCCGTCGAGCGCATCCGGGCGCACGCCGAACAAGCCCTCCACCAGCGTGCGCGCCATCACGCCCGAGCCGTCCGCGAAGTCGCGCTGGGCTTCGCGGCGGTAGACGTCGAGGTAGTTCATGCTGCCGATATTCCCCGGCGAGATCCCCATGTAGAGGCTGGCCAGCAGCGCCCCCTTGGCCAGGTCGAAGGCGCGCTCGCCATCCCCGGCCTGCCAGGTGGCGAGCGCCGTGTGCAGCACCTCGCCCATCACCACGTTGTTGGTGGACCAGGAATACGGCATCCAGTCGGTGGTCGGCAGCACGCGATAAGGACGGTCGGCAGGCACGCCCGGCCCCGCGACCGGGATCGTGCGGCGCTGGCGCGCCAGGTCGAGCACCATGCGCGCGCCTTCCAGCCGGTTCGGCACTCCTGAATCGAGGGCGTGGTAGTAGCTCCACAGGCCATAGCTGGGGTGCAGCAGCCGGGCCCCGAGCAGGTCGCGGTATTCGCCGAAGGCGCCGCGCTCGGGCATCCACAGGTGGCGCCGCATGCCCGCGCGGATGCGCTCGGCCTCGATCCGGTACGGCCTTGGGTCCTTGCCGATCATGGCCGCGATGCGCGCCGCCATCGCGTTGTGCCAGGCGTTGTAGGCCGAGGTATGCGTCGCCCCGCCGCCGTTGTAGTACAGGTCGTCGCTGGCCCAGATCGCGGCATAGCCTTCGTACAGCGGCAGCTTGTCGGGCCCGTACTCGCGCCGGAACAGGCGCCGCTCCCAGGCCAGGTGGCGCTCCAGCACCGGCCATACCGCGAGGGCATAGGCACGGTCGCCGGTCCACAGCAGGTGGCGCAGCAGCGCGTCGATGAAGCCGATGTTCATGTCGTAGTGCGACTTGCTCATGTCGCCGTTGCTGTGCAGGCCGGCTTCGCTGCGCGCCAGGTTGGTGTCGCGGTCGGCCGGCGGCAGGCGCGCCGGGATTGGGGACGTATCCTGGCGCGCCGTCCATTCGTCGAGGTTGCGGCGCGCCCGATCGTGCCAGCCCAGGGCGTCGAGCGCGTAGGGCC
Organism: Massilia sp. UBA6681; assembly: GCF_002454935.1. Lineage (NCBI taxonomy): Bacteria > Pseudomonadati > Pseudomonadota > Betaproteobacteria > Burkholderiales > Oxalobacteraceae > Massilia > Massilia sp. UBA6681. Next base: position 60,145 of record NZ_DKJX01000069.1, on the reverse strand, counting down.
CGCGCCAGCCCAGCAGCTTGGTGCGCCAGGCGATTGCCCCGTGCATGATGGCGCCCTGCTCCTCGTCCCATACGGCATCCAGGGCGACGTTCAATGCCCCCACCGCGGCGTTGATGTAAGGGTCGGGCGTGTCGATCTGCACCTGGCCGCGCAGCCGCGCGAAGTGGCCGCCGGCCTGCGCGAAGCGTTCCGCCAGTTCCTCCGGCCGGAAGGCGGGCGCGCGGCTGCGCGCGGCCGCCGGACGGGCGTCGAGGGTGCTGCCGGCCTCGCGGTAGACCTCCAGCTCGGGCGCCTTCTTGCTGCGCGTGACCTGGAAAGCCAGGTGGATGGCTTCCCCGTCCAATGGCAGCCGGCCGAGCGCGACCTGGCCATCCTTGCCGGCGTCCTGGCCCAGCAAGGCGGCCAGGTCCTCCCATGCGGCGGCGTCGGCGCGGCGCACGGCAAGGGGCCGCGAGGCGGTCGCCGTGATCGCCGCCCTGTCGTTGCTGACCGTGAATCCCTGGGCATGCAGCTCGACGCTGCTGCCGCGCGCATATTCCGGCGCGAACTGGAAATACCGGCTGATCGGCGCTAATTCGGTCCCGATATCGCCGCCGCGGCGCCCCTGGGCGCCATTGCCGGGGGCGAAGGCGAACACCAGTTCGGCCGCCTCAGGCAGCGACTGGCCCGCTACCCTCAGCCCGAGTCCTTCCACGCTCGCATAGGCGATCGCGGCCAGGTGGATCCGGCCGGCTTCGCCCAGCAGCGGATCGGCGATCTCGTAATGCAGCTCGCCTGGCCGGTAGCGCGTCACGATGCGGCGCGCCGCATGCAGCCAGAGCACGCCGGCGGGCGTCTTGACGCCCAGGCGGACATTGCCGCCGCGCCCGGGCAGGTAGAGCGAAAACTCGGGTCGGTCTCCGCTGTCGACACGGAAGGCGGTAGTCCCGCCATACAGGGGGCGGTTGAAGAACTCGCCGCCGTTCTCGATGACGAAGTCCTCGCCCTCGGGACGGTAGCGCAGCGGCCGCGCCACCTGCCCGGCCAGGTTCGGACGCGCCACCTCGACGCCCGGTTTGTACGCTTGCGCCTGCTCGCCGCGCGCTCCCGTGGCGAACGCCGCGAGCGCCAGCAGCACCCAAGCCGGCAGGATGGGCATGCAGGTCTTCTTCATATAATCGTCTCCCCAGCATTGTTTCGGCAGATAATAAGAGACGTCCTCGCCCTGCATCGCCTCACAGCGGCAAATTCTCATTGGCGTGACTGAGTGAAAAATAATGAGCAAAACCTTGAGGAAAACATTCCCGTGTTCGTCTTACCAAGGGGGAAGCACGAACGGGCGAGCGTATGGACACTGAAGTAGTTGACTGGCTGACAATAAATTTTCTGCCGCACGAGGCCGATTTGCGCAGGATGCTGCGTCGCGTCTGCAGCAGCCCGGCCGAAATCGACGACGTGGTGCAGGAGACCTGTTACCGGATCCTGTCGATGGCCAGCCTGGACGGCATCCGCGATCCCAAGCCCTTCGTCTTCCGCACGGCCAAGAACCTGGTCCTCGACCGCATCAAGCGCGACGCGGTGGTCAGGATCGAAGCCATGGCCAACCTGGAAGACCTCGACATCGCCGACTCGGCGCCCTCGCCCGAGCGCGTGGTGTTCGCCCGCGCGGAACTGAAATGGGTGATCGGGCTCGTCTCGCAGCTGCCCGACCGCTGCAAGGCGGTGTTCCGGGCGCGCCGGATACACGGCCTGTCGCAGCACGAAACAGCGCAGAGCCTGGGCCTGACCGACGGTGTCGTCGAACACGAAATGATGAAAGGGATGCGCTTGATGTCGGAGATGATTGCCAGTCACGGCATGAACCAGGAAACCGGCGCCATCCCGTCCCCCGCAAAGAAACGCGTCAGCAAGAAACAGAATGTCAACGATCGATAACGAAGCCTTCGAGTGGGTGGCGCGCAAGCTCGCACGCGGCCTGAGCGCTCACGAGAGCGCGCAATTCGACGCATGGTATGCCGCCGATGTGCGGCACCAGGGCGCCTACGTGCGCGCCATGGCCATCTACAATGCGATCAATCTCGCCAGCGCGCCGCAATCGCTGTCGCCCGAGCTCTCCATGGCGCGGCGGCAGCGCCGCAGCCGGCGCGCCTGGTTCAGGGTGGGCGCCATGGCCGCCTGCCTGGTGGCGGCGGTGGGAACCGTCAGCCTGCAGGTCCTGCGCGAGGAGCGCGTCCTCACCACGGCCAAGGGCGAATTCCGCAAGGTGCCGCTGCAGGACAAGTCGGTCGCCACCATCAACAGCGGCAGCCAGATCGAGGTCGCCTTCACCGACAAGCAGCGCACCGTCAACCTGCGCAAGGGAGAAGCCTGGTTCGAGGTCGCCAAGGACAAGACGAAGCCCTTCGTGGTCGAAGCCGGCGCGGCGCGCATCAAGGCGGTCGGCACCGCCTTCTCGGTGCGGCGCTTCGCGAACGGCACCGAGGTCCTCGTCACCGAAGGCAAGGTCGAGGTCTGGGACAAGGGCAGCAGCGCGCGGCGGCGCCAGCTGGTCGAGGGCGACCGCGCCTTCCTGGCGCAGGATGCGAGCGCGATCAGCGTGAGCCGCCAGCCGGTCGAAGTGAACCGCAAACTGGCATGGAGAGAAGGCAAGGTGATCCTCAAGAACCAGACCCTGGACGACGCGGTGGCGGACTTCAACCGCTACAGCCCGAAGACGATCGTCATCGTCGACGCCACGCTCAGGGACAAGCGCCTGTTCGGCCAGTACAAGCTCGACGCCCCCGAACTGTTCGCCCAGGACGTCAGCACCGTGCTGGACGTGCCGGTCGCGATCACCGCGGACACGATCTTCATCGGCCGCAGGCAAGGCGAGGTGCAGGACGGCATCTGATACAGGAAGCGAAGCGATGCCGCGCCACACTGGCACACGATCCGGACGCGCCGTCTATGGCGGGTCCGGATTTTTTTGGCGCTGTCCTCCTTAGCTATGGATGACTCCGATCGCGAGGCGCAGTAACTGCTCCACCGTCGTGATCCGTCCTCCATCGAGCGCCCGGCGCCAGCCCAGGTAGTTCGGCAAGTAGCGCGAAGCGACCCCGCGGAAGCGGCTCAACCACTGCCGGAAGCGCTGGTGGTAGGCATTTACATTTTTGCACATGGATGACGCCGGCAATACCGTGGCGTACCCGCACGCCCGCACGCAGGTTCACCGCCTGGTGCGCAACGCCATGCTTGCGGGCGAAGCTGCGGTACGCCCCATGGGCGTCGCTGACCAGCAGCACCTGCCGGTCGAGCCGGGGCAGCAGGTGGCGCTCCAGCTGCGCCGCCGTCAAGGCGCCCCGGCCGACCACGGCATCGACGGTCTGGCCACTGCGGTCGCGCGCCACCAGAATACAGTCGAGCTCGCGTGAAATGCCGCGCTTGCCGGCGCGGCCTCCTCGCCGGCGCGCCGGTCGATCCAGCTTGCGCGCGCCTTTCTGCGATTCCAATATAAACATTTCGTCAGCCTCGGCAATGCCGCCCAGGCGCGTCGGCTGGGCATGCCTGGGGCGTTCCAGGAAGCGGTGGCGCCAGCGAAAGGCGGTGTTACGGTGCACGCCGACCTCGCTGGCGGCGGCGCGCACCGACTTCGAGTCGAGCACGGCGCCCAGGTAATCGAGCCATTTCTCGCGCAACCGCAGCCGCGCCAGTGGCGTGCCGCTCAGGTCGTTATAGGTGCGACTGCAGGCGCGGCAGCGATAGCGCTGCAGGCCGTTCGCTTGTCCGTGCCGGTAGTAACGTTCGCAGGTACAACTGGGGCAGCGGCGCTGCGTGGCGCCGATCTGGCCGATGTGGGCGATCACCTGGTCCAGCCCGGCAGCGGGATGCAGGGCGGCCAGCGTTTGCAGGCGCTGAGGCAGGTTCAGTGCAGGGAGTTTGGCAAACCACTTCTTGAAATGGGGTGCGCGCATGGTCGGCTCCGTCTGTGGCGACATGTGTTCGACCAGGAAGCAGCTCAGCAGTTCCGCCCTCATCCATAGTTAAGGTTGACAGCGCCATATTTTTTTGCCCTTTGCAGTCAGCTTCCTGAGTATTTATACGACAGCACGCCACTGCTTGATTTTTGAGGGAGGATGTCGATTCAGTCATCGTTTTGAGTGATTGGGCAAACGATCGCCGCAGCATGAGGAAGACGCCGTCGCCGGCAGTCTTTACACATACGGAGCAGCATAGTTCCGACAAAAACAGATTAGAGGAGACGTGCATGAACCCCATGCACCCATACGCCAGCGCGGCCGGCACCATCCTGGCCGTGAGCATGGCCGCGTACGCGGGCAGCGTCAGCGCCCAGGAATTGCCGCGGCCCTTCAATATTCCCGCAGGCCCTGCGACGGAGTCCATTCCGGAATTCGCGCGCCAGGCCGGCATCAACATATTGACCTCGGCGGACATCCTGGATGGCGTAAACACCGAAGCGCTCAGTGGCGCATTCGTCATCTCTGAGGCGGTCGATCGACTGCTCGGCTGCACTAATCTGGTCGGACGGGTCAGCTCCGGCGGCACCGTGGTGATCCTGGCGCGACCGCCAGGATCATCCGGACAACCCAATGACTCGAAAATATCGGATGAGACAATGACAAAACATACCCTCCCCGGGCGGCGCAAGGCGACCTGCGTCGCGGTCTCGGCGGCCGTGCTCATGATGGGCGCACCGCTGGCGAATGCGCAGGAGCAGGCGCCCGGCACGCAGGTGCAAATACCGGAGGCGAAGGCACAGTCCGGACAGAGCGCGCCGGCGCCGAACCAGCAGGCCGGCGACGGCGTGCAGCAGGTGAAGGTGGTGGCCACCCGCGCGTCCCAGCAGTCCAGCATCGACCGCAAGAAGAATGCCGCCACCGCGATCGATTCGATCGTCGCCGAGGACGTGGGCAGCCTGCCGGACCGGAACGTCGGCGAGGCGATCTCGCGCATCGCCGGCATCGCGCTGGACCGCGGCGACTTCGGCGAGGGCGTCACCGTGTCGGTGCGCGGCAACGGCCCGGACCTGACGCGCGTGGAACTGGACGGCCAGGCCGTGCAGTCCGCCGGCGGCAGCGACATGGCCGGCGGCGGCGACGGCCGCGCCGTCGAATTCCGCCAGCTCTCCGCCGACCTGATCAAGAGCGTCGACGTGGTCAAGGGCTCGACCGCCGACATGACCGAGGGTTCGCTGGGCGGCGGCATCCAGATCAAGACCCGTACCGGCCTCGATTTCAAGAAGCCCTTCGCCTCGCTGCGCCTGGGCGGCAGCCAGAACAGCCTGAACAAGAAATGGCAGCCGGACGCCAACCTGATCCTGGCGAACAAGTACATGAACGGCCGCCTGGGCCTGCTGCTGAACGCGTCGAGCACCACGCTGGACAACGAAGGCCACAAGACCGAGGTGTCGGGCGGCGGCAACAATGGCTGGCAGGGCTACTACCGCCTGTTCGACTTCGACAATTCGCCCGAGAAGACCTTCAGCTACCAGCCGGGCACCGTCAACACGGCCGATGCGACCAGCACCACCCCGCTGCTGCGTTCGGCCTTGACCAACGGCGGCTTCTTCAACTCGGCCACGCCGCTCGAAATGGTCACGCGCTCGGCCGGCGCGCAGAGCAAGGACGAGTGCCGTGCGATCTTCGCGCCGATTCCAAGCGCCCAGCTGAACCTGATTTCGTCGTCGGCGCGCACCGCCGCGCAGAACCAGCGCACCAACGAACTCAATACCTGCCTGAACCAGTGGAACGACTACACCCCGTCCGGCCCGCGCTACGTGGTGCGGCGCGAGATCGACCGCCGCAAGAACCTTGACCTGCGCGCCGACTTCAAGCTCACCGACGAGCTGACCCTGTACTCGAAAGGCAGCTACAACAAGCGCCATAACGACATCAACACCCTGGCTTTCTCGCTGGGTAACATGTCGGTGCAGAACGGCAGCAGCAACGTGCAGCCCGGCTCCGCCGTGGTCGACGCCAAGCACCACCTGACTTCGTACACCTTCAACAATACCAACAGCAATGGCGTGGCCAAGACCAACCAGAGCCACGGCATCGGCGAGACCACCGCGCGCTACCTGCAACTGGGCGGCAACTTCAAACGCGGCGGCCTGAACGTCGACTTCTTCGCGGGCGACGCCCAGTCCGACTTCAGGAAGGGCATCAAGGAACTCACGCTGAACGACTACTACGGCACCGGCACGATGAGCGTGATGCCGAATGGCTTGTGGACCTACAGCTTCCCGAACGTCAATCCGATCACCTCGGCCGATCCCTCGCGCTTCGCCGTGCTGTTCCCGCGCGGCGCCAGCGCCGCCATCGTGCCGACGGTCTACACCACCAACTCGGCGCCCGCCTACACCGCCGCCCAGCAGAATGCCGGCACCTCGTCGCCGAACCTGACCTGGGTGCCGACCGAGTACCACACCTCGGAGCGCACCGCCAAGGTGGACGCGACCTGGAACACGCCGGACAGCATCCCCTTCTTCAAGCGCTTCAAGACCGGCTACAACATGCGCGACACGCGCAACGACAACTGGAACCTGAACAACGGCGGCTATAACCTGCGCGACCCGCAAGGCACCTTCGGCACCGCGAATTTCGTGGCGCCGATCGTGATGCCTTCGCCGACCCTGCGCAGCACCATGTACGGCTGTGCCGACACGCCGGGCTCGCTGGCGCCGGGCGGCAACAAGTGCCAGTACGGCTGGATTCCGAAAGGCGACATCCGCCAGTCGCTGGATGGCGCGATGGTCTACACCATCCCCCAGTTCGTCGACATGCTGAGCCAGGTCATGACGCTGAAAGCCACGCCGACCCAGTTCTTCAACGGCGCCAAGGACCGCCCCGCCGGCCTGATCGAGAACTGGACGCAGGTCGACGTCGAGAAGCTGTTCGCCATCTCCCAGGTCGGCAACACCAACTTCGACTGCGTGAAGTACTGCACCGCCAGCGACGGCAAGGTCTACGCGCAGCCGGCCAACCACCTGAAGGAACGCACCGACGCCTTCTACCTGATGGGCGACTTCGGCCTCGATCACCTGCCCTTCACGGACCGTTCGCTGCCCTTCGGCCTGGAGCTGGAAGGCAACGTGGGCGTACGCTATGTGCGCACCAAGGTGCACGGCACCGGCATGATGAGCTTCACGGCCATCATGAAGACCGCCAGCTTCGACCCGAGCTTCCCGGAAGCGGTGGGCGGCACGACCAGGATGCGGGTGCAGCAGGCCACCGCCATCAGTGCCAAGACGAGCGACCTCCTGCCGAGCCTGAACCTGGCCACCTGGCTGGTCCCCGACAAGCTGGTGCTGCGCTACAGCGCCGCCAAGACGGTGGCCCGGCCGCCGGTGTCGCGCCTGCTGGCCTCGGGCTCCTGCACCTACGACCAGGTGGCGGCCGACCTGGGCGAAGACGGACAGTCGTGCTCGGGCACGGTCGGCAATCCGGAACTGGCCGCGCAGAAGAACTTCAACCAGAACCTGTCGATCGAGTGGTATCCGAACCGCGACACGATGCTGACCGCGACGGCTTTCCGCCAGGACGGCAAGATCGGCGGCGCGATCGCCCAGGGCGTATCGCAGTCGCCGCTGTTCGCTAACTCGGACATGGTCAATCCGGTCACCGGCGAAAGCCTGGCCGGCCAGCTGTTCGACTACTCCACCTGGATGAATGGCGCCACGACGGGCCGCCGCGGCGTCGAGTTCAGCGGCAAGACGGCCTTCACCTTCCTGCCATGGCTGCTGCGCTACACCGGCTTCGACGCCAACTACTCGAAGATGCATTCGTCGACCTCGACGGCCAACATCGTCGACCTGCTGACCGGCACGCCGCTGCCGCCGCAGAACGAGCCGAAGTACACCTACAATGCCGCCCTGTGGTACGACGACGGCAGGCTGTCGGCCAGGGTCGCTCTGCAGGCAGTGGGCTCCTACTTCAACTGCATCGCCGCCTGCGGCAAGACGACCAGCATGTACAACTACCCGAACGTGGGCGGCGGGCGCACCAGCACCACCTACAACCCGGGCTCGCCCAATTTCACGGACGCCACCCGCTTCATCGACGCCAAGATCTCGTACCGGTATTCGCCGATGATCGAGGTGTTCGTCGAAGGACGCAACATCGGCAACGCGACCGTTTCGCACAGCCAGGGCCCGTATGCGCCGTTCGCCGACGGTACGCCGAACATCCTGGACTACGCGTATTCGGGTCGCCGCATCATGTTCGGGGTGAATTTCCGGACGATGTAATCCGGCCCCGAAGCAAGAAAACCGTCACCCCGCGCAAGCGGGCTGACGGTTTTTTTGTAGGGTGGGCGGCTATACCCTGGAATCCGAATCATTCGCGGCCTCGATGCCGCCCACGCGTTCAACTCCCCTTCGATCAGAGGGAACGACGATTCATGGCCTCCTTGAACGCGTGGGCGGCAACAGCGCTGCCGGCTGATCGCATTGCCGGGTGGAGCCGCCCACCCTACGGGTTACAGCGAAGGCAGGATGCCTTCGACCTTGACCTTCCACCCGGTTTTCGGGAAGCCCGGCGCGTTCCCGGTCTGTCCATCCCAGCCGCCTGCCATCAGGGCCACCGCCAGCAGCAGGCCGCCGTTCGAGGGGAAGTAGGTCTCGGCGGCGCGCTGGTAGCCGGGGCCGTCCGGGCCCGCGCCGGCCTGGGCGCCGGCTCCGGTGGCGGTCGGCACGAAGTGGGCGGCATGGGCGTCCAGGTGCACGCGCGGCGTCATGCCGCTTCGACCGAACTGGTTGTTGCGGGCGTCGAAGAACAGCCAGTCGACCGCTTCCTGCGGCGCGCCCAGCCGGGCCGCCGTCATGGCCATCATCGGATAATCCCAGCCCCAGGTCTGGCGCAGGTCCCAGTCGCGCTTCATGCGGTCGAGCGTGGCGCGCATGGTCGTCCGGTCAACGTCGCGGCCAGGCAGCCAGCCGAGCGGCATCAGGAAGGACATGTGGTCGCGGTTCTGGCAGCGCTCATCGATCGCGTTGGCGCGGCAGCTGCCGGCCGCCTGGTCCCAGAAATCCGGCGCGGAGCGCACCGGCAGGTAGAGGCCATCCTTTTGCGGCAGCGTGGGCCACTTCGCCAGCAGCGCGTCCCAGTCGGCGCGGCGGGGCTTGCCGGCGCGCTCGCGCCAGGCCTGGGCTGTCTCGATGCCCCATCGGTAATAGGCGACTTCGAAGGCGGGATCGAAGGTGCCGAGCGGCGCGAAGTTTTCCTGCACCGGGATGATCGGCGGGCCGAGGCGCAGCTTGCCGCTCGCCTCGTCGATCCGGGGGAAGGAGGCCAGCAGGTTCGCGGTCTCCTCGACCAGTTCGCCGTAGGCCTTCAGCACACGCGCCCCGCCGCCGGCACGCCACAAGAGCTCGCTCATGTAGATCGGGTGCGGCTGCTGCCACATGATAAAGGGCGAGACCTTGGACGGGCTGTCGACCCCGTCCGGGCCGATCATCTTCGGCCACCATGCGCCCTTGACACCCTGCTCCTGCGCCCTCGCCTTCGCCTTCGGGAGGAAGCCGACGTACCAGCCCAGGCTGCGCTCCAGCAGCTGGGGCCGGCCCCACAGGGCGAAGTGCGCCGCATGCCAGGGATGCATCTCGAGGTGCGACTTGCCGTTCCAGCTGTTCGAGAACAGGCCTTCTTCCTGGGGCGCGAAGCTGCCGGCGGCGTTCACCGCCATCAGGTACTGCGACAGGATCACGCGGCGTTCCAGTTCCGCGGCGCGGGGGTCGGTGGAGCCCGAAAAATCGACCATGCCGCCCCGGGTCCAGTAGCCGGTCCAGTGGCGCGCGACGGCCACGGCACCTGCGGCCGGGGTGGGCAGCGCGGGGCCGGCCTGCTCCGAAAATTGCAGCATCACGCTCAGGGTGGCGGCCTTGGTCGCCACCCGGTAGGCATGCGGGCCGTTCTCTTCGATGCTCGCGCCGGGTGCGCCGATGGCCGCGTGGTAGGTGGTCGCGTCGACCTGGCGCCGCAGGCGCAGCTCGCCGGCCTTGCGCGACAGCGCGGTCGTGCTATGGGCGCCGGGATTGCTCCAGTCCGATGGATCGGGATTGAGCGTCTTCGACACGCCCGGGAAGCGTACCGCCACGGCCAGGCGGCCCTGCGCCAACAGCGCCGAACTGAGCTCGGCCATGATGGTGTCCTGGTCCGGCAGCACGCGGGTGACGACCTTGACCGGCACGCCGTCGTAGACGAAGCGGCTGGTGAGCGTTCCGGTCCACAGGTCCAGCGTCTGCTGCGTGTCGCGGATGTCGTCGAAGCGTGCGGGCGAGCCGTCGCGCGCGCGCAGGTCGAGCGCTAGCCGCCCCAGCGAGAAGCGGTGCGGGTTCTCGCGGATCCAGGCCACCGCCGGGTTCTTCGCTGCGTCGGCCCAGTCCTGGATGTAGCCGTAGCGGCGGGTGTGGCCGCCGACCGCGATCTCGACCTGGGTGTCGCGCACCGTGTGGCCGTCCGGATTCGGGAAGCTGTGCCAGGCCCATTGCGCTTCCGTCAGGAGCGGCGCGACCTTGCTGTAGGGTTCGGTGAAGGTCTGCAGGCCGGTGATGTCGGCGGTGAAGCCGATGTTCCCGTTGCCCAGCATGAGCGGCGCGTGCGGATCGGCCTGGCGCAGCACCGGGTTGTGGCGCGTGACCAGGGCCTTGCGGTCGATCCGGTCCTGGGCCGGCGCGATGCCGGGTACGGCCAGGGCCGCGCCGGTCGCAGCGGCGGTGAGCATCATGCGGCGGCGGGAAAACAGTATCGGACCCATGGCGGTGAACTCCCCTTCATTGATTGGAATGGCGGGAAATTCAACCATACGCGACAGCAAAAAGCGACGCTTTCCATGCGCGGCGCACCCATTCAATCATCCGCGTGCGCGTTTTCTGTTTTTGCCTTGGAAGGCCGAGGAAATCGGCGCGTCAACAGTCATAGTCCTTACAAGGCCGCACAGCCCTGAAAAACACCAACGATGGAGACAGCATGAAAACTACCAAAGGGACGGCCCTGCTGGGCGCCGTGTGTCTCGCGCTCGCCGCATCCGCCACGCCCGCCCACGCCACGGTCATCGGCACCAACACGCCCGCGCCGCAGGTCAGCCTGGAACGCCTCGCGGAGCTGCCGACCGCGCAACGCGCCGCCTGGGCCGCGTACATCGCCCGCTCGGAAAAGCAGCGGCAGTATGACCGCGACACCCTGGCTGCCGAGCTCAAGGCCGGCGAAACCGCCCCGCCGGCGCCGACCGCCGGCAGCGGCAAGATGCCGCTGAATAAAGAGGCTTCCTGGTACGCCACGCTTGAAGCGCGCGCCATCGCCGACACCATCGTCAGCTTCCAGACCCCGTCCGGCGGCTGGAGCAAGAACCAGGACCGCAGCAAGCCGCCGCGCCTGCGCGGCCAGCGCTATGCCAACGATGCCGAAACCATGGTGGCCGACCCGACCAATTTCGACGTTCCGCAGGACCGCTTCTGGACCTTCGTGGGCACGCTCGACAATGGCGCCACGACCACCGAGATGCGCTTCCTCGGCCGGGTGCAGGCGCAGGCGCCCGGCAAGGAAGGCGATGCCTACCGCGCCAGCATCGCCAAGGGTGTCCGGTACCTCCTGATGGCGCAATACCCGAACGGCGGCTGGCCGCAGAACTATCCGCTCGAGGGAGGCTTCCATGACGGGATCACCTTCAACGACAATGCCGTCGCCGAAGCCGCGATGATCCTGGAAGACATCGCCGAAGGCCACCCGGACTTCGCCTTCGTGCCTCAGGATCTGCGCCAGCAGGCCGGCGCCGCCAGCGCCCGCGCGGTGCGCCCGATCCTCGATGCCCAGGTGCTCGTGAACGGCAAGAAGACGGTATGGCCGCAACAGGCCGACGCCATCACCCTCAAACCCATCTCCGCGCGCAACTACGAGATGCGCTCGCTGGCCAGCGCCGAAAGCGCCGAGGTGTTGATGTTCCTGATGCGCCAGCCCGAGCAGACGCCGGAGATCCGCGCCGCCATCGAGGCCGGCGTCGCCTGGCTGAAGGCCAGCGCCATTTATGGCAAGGCCTTCACCAAGCTGAGCGAGGAAGAAGGCCGCAAGCTGGTCGATCGGCCTGGCGCGGGCCCGATCTGGTCGCGCAACTATGACATCCAGACCGGCAAGCCGATCTTCGGCGACCGCGACAAGTCGATCCACGACGACGTCAATTTCATCTCGAAGGGCCGCCGCAACGGCTACTCCTGGTACACCAATGCGCCGCAGAAGGCGCTCGACGCGTACGCCGATTGGTCGCGCACGGGCAAGCTCGCCGTGGGCGCACGCGGCGCCGCAGCGCTCGAAAACGCCCAGAACGTCAGCGGCAAGCCTTGATCCGAGCGACCACCTACCAGGATACCGATCGATGACCTATCCCGTCCTACGCAAGGCCGCCATGCTGGGCGTGCTGTCCTGCCTGCTGGCCCTGCCCGCGCTTGCCGCCGAGCCGTCCCAGGTGGCCGGCATCGAAGCCAGCTGGCTCACGCCGCCGCCCCGTCCCGCCATGGATTTCGATCCCGGCCGGCTGCCCAGCCGCGCCGCGGTGCTGCCGGTGCTCGACTACGTGGCCATGTCGCAGATCGCCGACATGAGCCGCCGTCCGATCCAGATGGCGACCGGCTCCAACTTGTCGGAGATCTCCTCGAACTGGGTCGCCGCCACCTTCTACGTCGGCGCGGCGCGCCTGGCCCGGGTGACGCAGAACCGCGAGGTGCTGCGCTTCCTCACCGCCACCGCCGAGCACTATAACTACTCGCTGCGCGGCGCCCGTTCCGAACGGACCCTGCTCAATGCCGACGAAGTCGCCATCGGCGACCTGTACCAGGAACTGTATGCGCGCCGCGGCCAGGTCGGCACCATCATGCCGCTGCAGCAGCGCCTCGACTTCATGCTGCTGCACCTAAACCGCCAGCAGGAAACCCCGGCCCTGGTCTGGTGGTGGTGCGACGCGCTGTTCATGGCGCCGCCGGTGCTGGCGCGCCAGGCCAGCCTGACCGGCGACTTGAAGTACCTGCAGGCGATGGACAAGGAATGGCGCCGCACCGCGGCCCGCCTGTGGGTGGAACGGGACCGCCTGTTCCTGCGCGACGAGCGCTTCAAGGACCGTAACCACCTGGGCGCCGGCGGCAAGCCGGTCTACTGGGCGCGCGGCAACGGCTGGGTGATGGGCGGCCTGGCGCGCACGCTGGAATCGATGCCGGCCGGCTTCGAGGGACGCAGCTTCTATACCGACATCTTCCGCAAGATGGCCAGCCGCATCCATGAACTGCAGCAGCCGGACGGCCTGTGGCGCAGCGACATGAACGACCCGGACAGCTTCCCGGAAGCGGAAACCTCGGGCTCCGGCTTCTTCGTCTACGCACTGGCCTGGGGCATCAACCACGGCCTGCTGGACCGCCAGACCTACCTGCCCGCGGTCACGCGCGGCTGGGCGGCGCTCAACCGCCAGGTCCTGCCGAACGGCCTGGTCGGCGCCGCCCAGAAGACCGGCGACCGGCCGGTGCCGACCCGCGCGGACGACGTCGGCCCCTACGCCACCGGCGCCTTCCTGCTGGCCGGCCTGGAAATGATGGACCTGCACGGCCCGGTGCAGGCGCTGCCCGAGCCGGCGCCGGCGCGCGACGACGAGGCAAGCATCGCCGCCACCACGCCGACGCCGCCGCCGCCGAAAACCATCGTCGGCGAGGCCGAGAAGGCCCGGCGCGAACAGGAAATGCGCGCCACCCGCGCGCTCGCCTACGACCCGGCCACCCTCAAGACACCCGTCAGGAGCAGCAAATGAGCCCCACCCGTCGCCGTACCGTACTGAAAAGCCTGTGGGGCGCCTCCGCCCTGCTGCCGCTGGGGATCGCTTCCGCCCAGGCGCCGGCCGCGGCGCCCGCCGCATCGAAGCCCTTCAGCGGACCCATCCCGAAGGAATTCACCGACCCGAAGACCGGCCGCCGCGTCGTGCGCATCTCGCAAGAAGCCGGCTCGGGCGTGCTGTATTTCTACCGCCATGCCTACACGCCCGAAGGCGACGTCATGGTGATCAAATCACCCTCCGGGATCATGGGAGTGCGCCTGAAAGACTGGAACACCACGCTGCTGGCGCCGGGCCGCGAGAACGACCTGCTGTTCATGCTGCGCACCACGCGCGAAGCGGTCTATTCGGTGACGGATCCGGGTGCGGGCGAAGCGGTCGACCGTCCAAAGACCATCTATGCCGTCCACGTCGACACGAAGAAGGTGCGCAGGCTGGCCCGCATCGCGGCCGGCGGCGTGACCGCCTCGAATGCCGACGACACGCTGTTGCTGGGCCAGGTCGCCTACGGCGCCAAGCCGCTGCAGCCCAAGGATGCGGCCAGCATCGCCAAGTTCGGCAATACCGAATACGCGGCGCTCGGCCCGGACGGCAAGCCGCTGAATTTTGCCAAGGCCAAGGGCGTGCGCATGCTCGAGCGCTGGTCGGCGCGGGTGCCGGCGGAGCTGTTCACCATCGACCTGGAGAGCGGCGAGCGCAAGGTGCTGTACCAGACCGAGGAATGGATCGGCCACGCCCAGTTTTCGCCGACCGACCCGAAGCTGATCCGCTTCTGCATGGAGGGGCCGTGGCACCGCGTCGACCGCATCAAGCTGATCCATGCGGACGGCAGCGGGCTGCGCAGCGTCCACACGCGCACCATGAACTTCGAGATATGGGGCCACGAATTCTTCAGCCATGACGGCAAGTGGCTGTGGTACGACCTGCAGACCCCGCGCGGCCAGGTGTTCTGGGTCGCCGGCCTGGAGCTGGCGACCGGCCGGCGCATCTGGAAGCGGCTGGAGGCGAACGAATGGGGCGTGCACTTCAACATCGCCCCGGACAACAAGACCTTCGCCAGCGACGGCGGCGACGCCGACATGGTGGCGCACGCCCCCGACGGCAAGTGGATCCAGCTGCTGCAGGCGGAAGACATCGTCGACGCCGACCTGCCGTCCTATGACGACAAGCTGATCACAGTCGAAAAGTTCAAGTCGACGCGGCTGGTCGACCTGTCCGCCCACGACTACCGGCTCGAGCCCAACCTGCGCTTCACGCCGGACGGCAAGTGGCTGGTGTTCGCATCGAACATGCACGGGGCCCAGCACGTGTACGCGGTAGACGCGTCGCTGCCCTGATCGGAGGTTTCATCACTGCGCGAGGAGCGCAGTCTCCTTTGGTGCGCCCTGCGGGGCGCACTTTTTTTACAGGTAGCGGTAGCCGATCTCGCTGTACGGCGCGCCCGACAGCTCGAAGGCACGGCGCAGCACGGCCTTGATGCGGCGGACCAGGTGGCGGAAGGTGTCGGATGCGTCAGGACGGGCGGCGTTGATGGCGATGGCGTTCATGCTGTTTTCCTTCGTTTGGTGGTGCGTTAAGCGATGATGACAGCATAGAGCAGCGCCAGATATAAATCCAATTTAGATTTCTGATCCGCCCCATAATGATAACCAATATCTCGCACCCAAAGGCCTGATTCCTTGAATGCGGGATATACGTTCAACTTATATTAAGGGCAAGCGCTATGCCGCAGAGCGCCCCCGTTGCCCCCGCCCGAAATCGCGCAGCACCTCGCGCGCCGCATTGTGCCCCGGCGCGCCGGTGACGCCACCGCCTGGATGGGTCCCCGAGCCGCAGGTGTACAAGCCGGCCACGGGACCGCGGTAATCGGCATGTCCCAGCATCGGTCGCGCCGCGAACAGCTGGTCGAGTCCCAGCGCGCCGTGGAAGATGTCGCCGCCCACCAGGCCGAAGGTCCGTTCCAGGTCCAGCGGGGTCAATATCTGGCGGCCCAGCACCGAGCGCTTGAAGTTGGGCGCATAGCGGTCGACGGTAGCGATCATCAGGTCGGCCACCTCCTCGCGATGCGCGTCCCAGCTGGCGCCGTCCGGCAGCTGCGGCGCCACGTGCTGGCAGAACAGGCTGGCCACGTGCTGGCCTGGCGGCGCCAGGCCCGGGTCCAGCGTGGACGGAATCAGGAGCTCGACGATGGGTTCGCGCGACCAGCCGTGGGCGCGGGCGTCATGGTAGGCGCGCTCCATGTACTGCAGGCTCGGCGCGATGATGATGCCGCTGCCGTGGTGCTCGGCGGCTTGCGTGCCCGGCAGGCAGCTGAAGCTCGGCAGCTCCGACAGCGCCAGGTTCATGCGGAAGGTGCCCGAACCGCAGCGCCAGGCCTGCATGCGCCGCAGGAAGTCGCCCGGCAGCGCGCCCGGGTCGACCAGCCGGGTGTACAGCAGGCGCGGATTCAGGTTCGACACGACCACCCGGGCATCGACACGCTCGCCGCCCGCGGTGACGACGCCGCAGGCGCGTCCCTTGTCCAGCAACACCTCTTCCACCGCGCACCCGGTGCGGATCTCCACGCCTTGCGCCTGCGCGGCCCTGGCCATCGCCTGCGTGATGGCGCCCATGCCGCCGATCGCATGGCCCCAGGCGCCCTTCTTGCCGTTGACCTCGCCGAACACGTGGTGCAGCAGCACGTAGGCGGAACCGGGCGTGTAGGGACTGGCGTAGTTGCCCACCACGCTGTCGAAGCCATAGGCCGCCTTGATCGGCGCGCTCTCGAACCAGCCGTCCAGGTAGTCGCCGGCCGACTTGGTGAACAGGTCGAGCAGTTCGCGCTGGGTGGCCAGGGACAGCCCGCGCATCCGGTTGCCCAGCTTGCCGGCCTTGATCAGCTCGGGCAAGGCCGTGAGCCAGCTGCCCTGCACCCGGTTCGGCGGGGTCTGCAGCACCAGTTCGCGCAGCAGGTCGGCCGCGCTGTCCAGGTGCCGGCTGTAATCCTCGAGGCGGTCCGCGTCGCGCTGCGAGAACTTGGCGACTTCGAACGCGGTCCTGCCGGCGCCGAGCTTCAGGTAGCGGGTGTCGTCGAGCGGGAGGAAGTTCGACAGCGGCCGCTCGACGATGCGCAGGCCGTGTCCGGCCAGGTCCATGTCCTCGATCACCTTGGGGTTGAGCAGCGACACCGTGTAGGCGGCGACCGAGTTCCGGAAACCGGGGTGGAATTCTTCCGTGACCGCGGCGCCGCCGACCACCGTGCGCCGCTCCAGTACCGTGACCTTCAGGCCGGCACGGGCCAGGTAAAAGGCGCATACCAGGCCGTTATGGCCGCCCCCGATGATGATCGCGTCGCGCATCTGCCGTCTCCCCCGTTTTCAAGTGCATTATGTCCCAAGGGCCGGACGGATGCACCTCGTAAAGAAGCGGGGGTTTGGCGCGTATCGAAGGATCTTCCCTCAGCAGGCGCTCGGTTTCACGCGCTCGACTTCGAGGCCGAACAGCGGACGCAGGCGCGTCCCGAACACGTTGCCGGCGAAGGCGGCGACGAGCCAGAGCCAGCCATGCACGCTGCCGGACAGGATGCCGCTGAAATAGGCGCCGATATTGCAGCCGTAGGCCAGGCGAGCGCCATAGCCGAGCAGCAGGCCGCCGACCACCGCCGCGACCAGCGAGCGCAGGGGCAGGCGCCATACCGGGGCATAGCGGCCGGCGAGCGCCGCGGCCAGCATCGCGCCCAGCACGATCCCGATGTCCATCACGGACGTGACGTCGCGCCAGAGCGGCGCTGCCAATGCGGCGGCGTTGGCCTTGGTCGACCAGTAGGGCCAGCTGGCAACGTCGACGCCGACCGCCGCCAGGGTCTTCGCGCCCCACAGGGCGAAGGCCGAGGTCACGCCCCAGGGGCGTCCGGCCAGGGCCAGGGTCGCGAAATTCAGGACCACCAGCGCGATGGCGCCGGCCACCAGGGGCCAGGGGCCGTGCAGCCAGCGCGGGCCGTTTGCTTTCTGCGGCTGCGGCGTGACCAGCCGTCCGTGGCGGCGCTTCTCGACCGCCACCGTGATGGCGGCGATCAGCGCGAACACGGCCAGGTTCAGCAGCAGCGCGGGAACCAGGCCCAGCGCGTTCACCAGCGAGAGCGGCGCAAGCTGCGGCTGTGCGGTCCATAACGGCATGTGCGCGGTGGCGATCACCGAGCCGGCGATGAAGGCAGCCAGCGTCACCAGCATGCGCGTGCTGCCGCCGCCGACCGTGTACAGGGTGCCGGAGGCACAGCCGCCGCCGAGCTGCATGCCGATGCCGAAGATGAAAGCGCCGACAATGACCGAGGTGCCGGCGGGCGACACCAGGCCGGTGACCGGGGCGCCGAACAGGGTGCCGCTGGAGAGCACCGGGAAGAACAGCAGCACGCCGAGCGCGAGCATGAGCATCTGCGCGCGCAGGCCGGCGCCGCGCCCGTCGGCGATGAACACCCGCCATGCCGAGGTGAAGCCGAATGCCGCGTGGTACAGCGTGACGCCGAGCAGCGCGCCGACGGCATACAGCGCGGACTGGCGCCAGCCGGCGGCCTGCGCCAGGTACCAGCAACCCGCTGCGATCAACAGGAGCGAGACGGCGAAGGGCTTCAGGTTGATGTCCGCGCGCGGACGGGGAGACAGGGAGGACAGGGATGCTGGACCGGACATGGCGAATCGATGATTGAGTCGGGAAACCTGCCATTGTCGCGCGTTTTCGCGCTTCCTGCAGGGATTGCACTGCATGCTATGCTGCTCCCCTCTTCATGCACGGGGACGAGCGATGATTGCACAATTGAGCGTAGCGGTAGCCGGACTATTTCTGCTTTTTCCATCGTTTGCCGCCGAGCGGCAGCAGCCGGATCCCAAGGCGACCGAGGTGTGGGCGCCGGAGCCTGCGCGCGTCGCCCCCGGCTCCCCGGCGTCGGCGCCGTCGGACGCGATTGTGCTGTTCGACGGAAAAGACCTGCGCGAATGGGTGTCGGCGGCGGCGCCCGACCAGCCTGCCGGCTGGACCGTCGCCGGCGGCAGCTTCACCGTCCACGGCGGCAGCGGCGACATCCAGACCAGGCGCCTGTTCACCGACTACCAGATCCACCTCGAATGGCGCGTGCCCACCACGCTCAGCGGCACTGGGCAGGCCCGCGGCAACAGCGGCCTGTTCCTCGCTTCAACGGGCAAGGGCAGCGGCTACGAGATCCAGATCCTCGACTGCGCCGACAACAAGACCTATGCCAACGGCCAGGCGGCAAGCATGTACAAGCAGCACATCCCGCTCGTGAACGCCTGCGCCGCGCCGGGAGAGTGGCAACGCTATGACGTGATCTGGACCGCGCCGCGCTTTGGCGCCGATGGCAAGTTGCTGTCGCCCGCCTACGTGACCGCCCTGCACAATGGCGTGCTGGTGCAGAACCACGTTGCCCTGCAGGGCGAAACCGTGTACGTCGGCAAGCCGACCTACCGCAAGCACGGACCCGCACCGATCCTGCTGCAGGATCACGGCGACGCGGTCAGCTTCCGGAATATCTGGGTGCGGCCGCTGTGAGAGGCTAACTCAGGCGATCAACCCGGCGATCGTGCGGGTCAGCAGCGCCACGCCGCCGGCGATCAGTCTCGCCCCTACCACTGCGACCGCGATCAGCACGGCCAACTGAACCAGGCGCAAACCGAGTTCGTGACCGCGCCAGGCGCGGCCGAAACGCAAGGGACCATGGAAGCGGCTCGCAAAGGCAGGGGTTGCCAGTCGAAGTTTCATGATTGTCTCCGTTGTATGCATGTCTGTTGTAAGTCCAGCATACTCTTCGACCAGCCCGCCTGCAAATGCAGCGCACAATGCGTGTGCGCGGGAGCCTAAGCAGCGGCGGCGCGCGCCTTGTGCAACTTGCGATAGCTGTCGATCAGGCGCTGATGCCGCTCGAGGCCTTCCAGCTTCATGCTGGTCGGGCTCAAGCCGGAGAAGCGCACGCTGCCGTCCACCGAGCCCAGCACCGCGTCCATTCGCGCATTGCCGTACATGCGGCGGAAATTGGCGACGTAGTCCTCCAGCTCCAGCTCCTCGTCGAGCACCACCTCCAGCACCACGTTCATCGCCTGGTAGAACAGGCGGCGCTCGACGGTGTTGTCGTTGTACTGCAGGAAGGCGCCGACCAGTTCCTGCGCATCCTCGAAGCGCTGCAGGGCCAGGTTGATCAAGAGGCGCAGCTCGAGCACCGTCAGCTGACCCCATTCCGTGTTCTCGTCGAACTCGATGCCGATCAGGCTGGCGATGTCCGAATACTCGTCCAGCTCGTTGTTCTCCAGGCGCTCGAGCAGGGCCGCCAGCGCGTCGTCGTCGAGGCGGTGCAGGTTCAGGATGTCTTCCCGGAACAGCAGGCTCTTGTTGGTGTTGTCCCAGACCAGGTCTTCCACCGGATAGATCTCCGAGTAGCCGGGCACCAGGATGCGGCAGGCATTGCTGCCCAGCTGGTCATACACCGCCGTGTAGACCTCCTTGCCCATGTCCGTCAGGATGCCGAGCAGGGTCGCGGCTTCCTCGGCATTGGAATCCTGGCCCTGGCCCGAAAAGTCCCACTCGACGAAGTCGTAGTCCGACCTGGCGCTGAAGAAGCGCCACGACACCACGCCGCTCGAATCGATGAAGTGCTCGACGAAGTTATAGGGCTCGGTGACGGCCTCGCTGGCGAAGGTCGGCTGCGGCAGGTCGTTCAGACCCTCGAAGCTGCGGCCCTGCAGCAGCTCGGTCAGGCTGCGCTCCAGCGCCACCTCGAAGCTCGGGTGCGCGCCGAAGGAGGCGAACACGCCGCCGGTGCGCGGGTTCATCAGGGTGACGCACATCACCGGGTAGGTGCCGCCCAGCGAGGCATCCTTGACCAGCACCGGGAAGCCCTGCTCTTCCAGGCCCTGGATGCCGGCCAGGATGCCCGGGTATTTGGCCAGCACTTCCTGGGGCACGTCCGGCAGCGCGATCTCGCCTTCCAGGATTTCGCGCTTGACGGCGCGCTCGAAGATCTCGGACAGGCACTGCACCTGGGCTTCGACCAGCGTATTGCCGGCGCTCATGCCGTTGCTGGCGTAGAGGTTCTCGACCAGGTTGGACGGGAAATACACGGTTTCGCCATCCGAATGCCGGACGAAGGGCAGCGACACGATGCCGCGCTCCACGTTGCCGGAGTTGGTATCGATCAGGTGCGAACCGCGCAGTTCGCCGTCCGGATCGTAGATGCCCATGCAATACTCGTCGAGGATCTCGCCCGGCACCGCATCGTCCGGGCCGGGCTTGAACCAGCGCTCGTTCGGGTAATGGACGAAAGGCGCGTTGGCGATATCCTCGCCCCAGAACACGCCGGCGTAGAAGTGGTTGTTGTTCAGGCGTTCGATGTATTCGCCCAGGGCCGAGGCCAGCGCGCTTTCCTTGGTCGCACCCTTGCCGTTGGTGAAGCACATCGGCGAATGCGCGTCGCGGATATGCAGCGACCAGACATTCGGCACGATATTGCGCCACGAGGCGATCTCGATCTTGATGCCCCAGCTGGCCAGCATGCCCGACATGTTGGCGATCGTCTGCTCCAGCGGCAGGTCCTTGCCGGGGATATAGGTCTGCGCAGCGGCATCCGGTTGCAAGGTCAGCAGCGCCTGGGCGTCGGCGTCGAGGTTCTCCACCTCTTCGATCACGAATTCCGGTCCCTGCTGGACCACCTTCTTCACGGTACAGCGCTCGATCGAGCGCAGGATGCCCTGGCGGTCCTTGTCGGAGATATCGGCCGGCAGCTCGACCTGGATCTTGAAGATCTGCTTGTAGCGGTTTTCGGGATCGACAATATTATTCTGCGACAGGCGGATATTCTCGGTCGGGATATTCCGGGTATTGCAGTAGAGTTTGACGAAATAGGCCGCGCACAAGGCCGACGAGGCCAGGAAATAGTCGAAAGGCCCGGGCGCGGAGCCATCGCCCTTGTAGCGGATGGGTTGGTCGGCAATGACCGTAAAGTCGTCGAATTTCGCTTCCAGGCGAAGCTTGTCGAGAAAGTTGACCTTGATTTCCATAATAAATCCTTCACACCTGCTTGAAAAAACATGGCCAACGCCGACCATCCAAATAACAAGGCCCTGTAAGAACAGGGCCTTTACCGACATTATCCGCGACGTTCGAAGTGCGCGCAATCGACGTTGACGTTGCGTGATACACGACGGTATTATGAAATCGATTTCACAACAATATCAGGAGACAGCATGCACCACCCCGCGCCACAGTCCGGCACTCCCCTATCCCTGCCCCTGCTGCGCCTGGCCGCTGCCTGCGCCGCGCTGCTGCTTGCCGGCGGCGCCCATGCCGCCGGCCCGGCAAGCGTCAAGCTGAACCAGGTAGGCTACCTGCCGGCCGCGCAAAAGCTGGTCGTGGTGCCGGCCGACGCGCAGGCGCGCTTCGCCGTGGTGGAAGCCGCCAGCGGCAAGCAGGTCTTCGAAGGCAGCCTGGCCAGCGCCGCCGCCTGGGATGCGTCCGGCGAGCGGGTGCGCCTGGCCGACTTCACGGCCCTGCGCACGCCCGGCAGCTACCGCCTGCGCGTGGCCGGCCTGCCGGATTCGACGCCCTTTGCCATCCAGCCCGGCGTCTACCGTGAGCTCGACATCGCGGCGATCCGCAACTTTACCCTGAACCGCACCGGCATCGCCCTGCCCCCGGCCATCGCCGGCCCTTACGCGCGCCCGCTGGCGCACCCGGACACGCGGGTGCTGGTGCATGCCTCGGCCGCATCGAAAGCGCGTCCCGCCGGCACCGTGATCTCGAGTCCGAAAGGCTGGTACGACGCCGGCGACTATAACAAATACATCGTCAATTCGGGCATCAGCACCTACACCCTGCTGGCGGCCTACGAGCACTTTCCCGAGTGGTTCGCCAAGCTGCCCCTGAACCTGCCGGAATCCGGCAACGGCCTGCCCGACATCCTCAACGAGACCCTGTGGAACCTCGACTGGATGCTCACCATGCAGGACCCGAACGACGGCGGGGTCTACCACAAGCTGACCAACAAGGTCTTCGACGGCATGGTCATGCCCGAGAAAGCGACTGCGCCGCGCTACGTGGTGCAGAAGACCACCACGGCCACGCTCGACTTCGCGGCCGTGATGGCAGCCGCCAGCCGCGTGCTGAAACCCTTCGACAGCCAGCAGCCGGGGCGCTCGGCGCGCTACCTGGCCGCGGCCGAACACGCCTGGCGCTGGGCCGAGGCCAACCCGAAGGTCTTGTACGAGCAGCCGGCCGACATCCAGACCGGCGCCTACGGCGACAAGAGCGCCGAGGACGAATTCGCCTGGGCCGCCGCCGAGCTCCTGATCACTACCGGCAAGAGCGACTACCGCAGCCGCGCCTTTGCCCATGCAGGGGATGCCGCCAAGGGCACCGAGCCGGGGTGGGCCGACGTCGGCATGCTGGGCTGGATCTCGCTCGCCCAGCACGCCGGGCGCCTGCCGGCGGGCGCGGACGCCGCCCCCGTGCGCAAGCAGCTGCTGGAGGTCGGCGACCGGCTGGTCGAGCGCTGGCGCGCTTCGCCCTACCGCATCACCATGGGCGCCAAGGATTTCGTCTGGGGCAGCAGCTCGACCATCCTGAACCAGGCCATGATGCTGGTGGCGGCCTACCGCGTCGAGCCGCGGCCGGACTACCTGAATGCGGCGCAGTCGGCGCTCGACTACGTGCTCGGCCGTAACGGTCCCGGCATGTCCTTCGTCACCGGCTTCGGCGCCCGTTCGCCGATGCACCCGCACCACCGCCCCTCCGAGGCGGACGGCGTCAAGGCGCCGGTGCCGGGCATGCTGGTGGGCGGCCCCAACCCGGGCCAGCAGGACGCCAAGGACTGCCCGGTCCCTTATCCGTCGAAGCTGCCGGCCTTGTCCTATATCGACCACGTGTGCAGCTACGCCAGCAACGAGATCGCGATCAACTGGAACGCGCCGCTGGTCTACGTGGCGGCGGCGATGGAGTCGCTGCAGCGCTGAAACGGCGCAGCAACACCGATTGTTAGGCGCAAACATTTCTGTTGCCTGGCAATCGGAACCTGCTCTACACTGCCTGTCGTATGCACGCCCTACGCATACCTACGACAGAAAAAGACAGGAGACAGAATGAATGACAAGCCGATCCGCCGGATCGTGATCGTGGGCGGGGGAACCGCTGGCTGGATGGCGGCAGCCCCGCTGGCGCAGCGCCTGGCGCGCCGCCCCGACGCCCCCTGCGAGGTGATCCTGGTGGAGTCGCCCGACATCGGCACCATCGGGGTCGGCGAAGCGACCTTGCCGACCATCCGCTACTACAATGCCGCGCTGGGCCTCGACGCCGACGACTTCGTACGGCGCACCAAGGCCAGCTACAAGCTCGGCATCGAGTTCACGGACTGGGGCCACCTCGGCAACCGCTTCTTCCACGGCTTCGGCGACTTCGGCCCCTCGCTCGACCGCCACCCGTCGCACTTGTTCTGGCTGCGCATGTCCACGCAGTTCGACAACATGCCGGCGCTGGAGAACTGGTCGGTGTCCTCGATCATGGCGCGCAAGAACAAGTTCGTGCCGCCGCACGAGGGCACGCCCTCGATCACCGACGCGTATTCCTATGGCTACCATTTCGACGCCGGCCTGTACGCGAACTACCTGCGCGACTACGCGGTGGCGCACGGTGCGCAGCGCATCGAGGGGACGGTGGTGGAGGTCGAACAGCATCCGGAGAGCGGCTTCATCACGGCGGTCAAGCTGCGCGACGGCCGCCGGATCGAGGGCGACCTGTTCGTCGACTGCTCGGGATTCCGGGGCTTGCTGATCGAAGGGGCATTGAAGGCCGGCTACGATGACTGGAGCGATCAGCTGCCCTGCAACAGCGCGCTCGCCGTGCCCTGCGCCAGCGCGCCCACGCTCACGCCCTATACCCGCTCCACGGCCAAGGAAGCGGGCTGGATCTGGCGTATCCCGCTGCAGCACCGCACCGGCAACGGCCACGTCTACAGCAACGCCTTCACCAGCGACGCGCGGGCACGCGAAGTACTGCTCGACTCCCTCGACGGCGCCGCGCTCGACGAGCCGCGCCAGCTCCGCTTCGTCACCGGCCGCAGGCGCAAGTCATGGGTCAAGAACTGCGTCGCGGTGGGCTTGTCGGCCGGCTTCGTCGAGCCCCTGGAATCGACCAGCATCAGCCTGATCGAGACAGCGGTCGGCAAGCTGGTCGAGCTGTTCCCGGACCGTGACTGCCGTCCCGAACTGGCCGACGAGTTCAACCGCTACATGGGCGTGCGCTACGAATCGGTGCGCGACTTCATCGTCCTGCACTACAAACTGACGGAGCGCGACGACTCGGAATTCTGGCGCTACTGCGCCAACATGCCGATTCCCGATACGATTCGCCACCAGATCGAGCTGTTCCGCGAAACCGGGCGCGTCACGATCCTGGACCCGCACGGCTTCGCCGAGCCGTCCTTCGTGGCCATGCTGATGGGACTGGGCGCGGTGCCGAAGCGTTACGATCCTTTCGTCGATGCGGTGGACATCCGCGAGGTGCACGGGCATTTCGCCGGCGTGCGCGACATGATCGTGCAGGCCGTGGACCGGATGCCGACGCATGACGCCTATATCGCTGAGCAACTTCGCGCGAGCCAGCTGAGGGCAGCCAGCCCGCGCGCCGCCTGAGCGGCCCCTGCCCTTACCAGCCCATCCGCGCCCGGACCAATGCAGTCAGCTTGGCTGCATTGGCCTGGTGGTGGTGCACCCGCGGATGCTGGCCATAACCCGTATGCTCGAAGAACAGGGTGTCGATGCGCTTGTCGCCGTTCTCCTTGCGCATCCTCTCCACGGCGGCCGTGACATAGCCCGGCCAGGGTGAACCGGGCCGGGTCGCGTCCATGCTGCCCAGCGCACAGACGATGTAGGCCTGCGGATAGAGGCGGCGAATGCGCTGCACGAACTGCTTGTAGGCCTCGACGCGCTGGGCATCGTTCGGCTCCGGCTGCAGCTTGTGGTCGCGGCCGATCAGCCAGCTGTCGTTCTGCAGCAGGTTGACCACCACCACGTCCGGCGTCCAGCGCGAGAAATCCCAGCGGCTGTCGTTGTCGCCGACGGCGCTCAGCTGGTCGTAGAAGTCCGGCATGGTGAACGGGAACCAGCTGATCATCACGCCGATGCCGCTCTGCGAGGTCATGTGCATTTCGGCCTTGAGCTGCCTGGCGGCGATCGCCGCATAGGACAGGAAGCTGTTCTTGTCCTTGCCGGCGTCGTCGCGGCCGTTGAGCGCGCCCTCGTTGCCCATGCCGCTGGTGATCGAGTCGCCGAAGAATTCGATCCGGCGCTTGGGCCGCGGCGGTGGCGGCAGCAGACCGGCGCCGTCATCCAACTCCAGGCCGCGGAACACGGTCGCGCCCTCCTCGCCCTCGGTGCGCTTGGTGACCAGGAAGCTGTGGCTTCCCGGGGCCAGCTTCTGCGCCACGACGTAGGTCGCCTCGCCCTGCTTCGCTTCGATGACCAGGGGCGCCGACAGGTCGCCGTCCAGGAACACGTTGAAGTAGTTCCGGCCGCGCTGGTCGTCGAGCTTGATGGCGAACGAGGTGCCGGTGAAGCGCCCGGCGATCGCGCTGTTCGGCCAGGAGATTACTGGCGCGGCCGGATCCGAGAAGTCGATGCGGCCGGTGTACTGCAGTTTCGCGTCGCTCGGCGAGACGGGCGTGGCCGCCGTCGCCAGGCCGGCGTGCAGCATGGCCGCGAGGGCGAGTAGAAGAGTAAGACGTTTCATTGTGGCGCTTTCAGGAATGCCGGCAGCTTGTCCAGCGTGATGACCTTCGGATGGTGGTAAACCTTGTTCTTGTGCTCGGCCGTATTGTAATAGTCGCCAGACCAGAAGTTGCTCTTGTCGCGCACCCCGGCGCCGGCCCTGGCGTCGTTCCAGACCGTGAACCAGAGCCAGGGCGCCCCTTCCGCCAGCATCCTGTCCGGATCGGGGATGTAACTCGTTTCGGTGAGGGCCACCGGCCTGGCGCCGCGGCCGATCGCCAGCGCGCGGCGGTAAGTGCCGGTCTGGGCCCCGTAGCGCTTGCCGTCGCTGTCGTCGTAGATGTCCCAGCCGACGATGTCGACCACGTCGTCGCCCGGGTACCAGGCTTCGTCCTGCCCGTTCCACACCCAGATCAGGTTGTGCAGCCCGTGTTTTTTTACCAAACGGTCAAACATGTGACGCCACAGCAGGATGCAGGCCCGGGCGGGCGACTCGCCGTCGCTGCGCGCGCGGCCCCACCAGAACCAGCCGTCGCCCTGGTGGCCGGAGGCTTCATGCAGCGGACGCCATAACACGGTCACGCCGGCGTCGGCCAGCTTTTTCAGCTCCGCCGCGACCAGGTCGATGCCCTCGTCGATCTGGCGCCAGGCCGGGCTGGCCGTATCCAGCCTGCCACCTGCCATCGGAATCGTGAAACCGGTATTCCTGGCCGGATCCGGCTCGCGGACGTAGAAATTGGCCCGGTTGCGGCCTTCGGTCCCGAGCAGCGCCGGGTCGCGCCAGTGCCAGCAGAAACTCACCAGGCCGCCGCGCCGGGCGAAGGCGATCGCTTCCTCCACCTGGCGCAGGCCGGAGGTCGTCGGACCTCGCATCCCGGTGTTCATGAAGTCGTAACCCATCAAGGCTGGATACTTGCCGGTGTCGTCGAATACCCGCTGCGCCATGTCGACGCCGTCGTCCCATGTCAGGTCCTGCTGGCCGGCGATGACTTCGCGGCCCCAGATGCCGTGCAGCCAGGCGTACACCGCCTGCGCATGGGCGCCGGCCTGCGGGTCCGCCAGCGCCGGCGCCCTGCTCGCCGCGAGCGTCAAGGGGCTGGCCGCCGATGCGCACAGCGCGGCCAGCCCCTTGAGCAGCTTCCTGCGCGCCGTCACAGCTTGATGGTCACCGGGCGGCCATCGTAGCTGACCGACTGGTCGTAGGCATCCAGGTTGCTCGCAGCCGCGGTGCCCGGACGCAGCACGCGCACGCGGATCTCGCGTTTCACGGGCATGCCCTTGTACTGGCCCACGCGCGCGCCGATGGTGACCACGCCATTGCGGTCATCGTAGCTGAACGGGATGCGGCTGTACTCGCCGCGCGCGTAGGCGTTGGTGACGCCGTCGTCCTCGTACAGGCTGGCCTGGCCGTTGGCGCCGGCAACTACCTGCAGCACCAGCGGCGCATCCGGCTTCTCGTCGACGTACTGGGTGACCGGCCCGGTTGCGATCACGGCGCCGGCGCGCAGGAACAGCGGGATACGCTCGCGCGGCGCCTGCACGGTGACGGTATTGCCGCCCTTGTGACGTTCTCCGGTATCGAAGTCGACCCAGTCGCTGCCCTGCGGCAGGTAGACCTGGCGCGAGCGCGCGCCGTAGCTGGTGACCGGCGCCACCATCAGGCTGGGGCCGAACATGTACTGGTCCTTGATGTTCTTCACCCGGTCGTCATGCGGGAAGTCCATCACCAGGCCGCGCATCATCGTGCCCGAGTGATAGTGAGTGTCGGCCGCCATCGTATAAATATAGGGCATCAGGCGGTAGCGCAGCTTCAGGTAGCCGACCATGGCGTCGCGCATGCTGTCGTCGCCGGCCGCGATGTTGTAGATCTCGCGCTTGACCACCTCGCCGTGCGAGCGGAACAGCGGCGAGAAGGCGCCGAACTGGAACCAGCGCAGGTTCAGCTCGCGCCATTCCTTCATGTCTTCCGGATCGGCCTGTTTGGTGCCGGTCGCGCGGTTTTCCTGGGCCGAACCGACATCGCCGACCTGGAAGCGTGTCTCCTGCGCATAGCCGCCGATGTCGTGGGTCCAGTTGGGGATGCCCGACATCGAGAAGTTCACGCCCGAGGCGATCTGGTCGGCCAGGTTGTTCCAGCGGCCGACGATGTCGCCGCTCCACACCGCCACCGAATTGCGCTGGATTCCGGCAAAGCCCGAACGCGACAGGATGAACTGGCGCTTGTCCGGCTGGTCGCGGCGCAGGTTCTCGGCGAAGCCCTCCGAGTGCACCAGGCTGTAGGGGTTGAAGGTGATCTCGCCGGCGCCGTAGACGGTCGGGCCGATCAGCTGCTTGAAGTCTTCCAGGCGCGCGTTCGACAGGATGTCGGGCTCGGTATTGTCCATCCACCAGGCGTCGAAGCCCAGGTCGACCAGCTTGTGCTTCATCTGGCGGTAGTAGATGTCGCGCGCTTCCTTCGTGTACGGGTGATAGTGGCTGTTCTTGTAGCCCGGGCCGACCCAGTCGAGGTCGCCGTTCTCGACGTTCTTGGTCCACATATGACCCTTGGCCGCCAGTTCCTTGTAGTTGTCGGTATTGGCGTAGAACTTGCCCCAGATGGAGAGCATGATGCGCGCGTTCTGCTTGTGCACCGCATCGACCATGCCCTTCGGGTCCGGGAAGCGTTTCTTGTCCCAGTCGTGCGAGCCCCAGCCGTCTTCCGGCCAGTAGAACCAGTCCTGCACGATGTTATCCAGCGGCCAGCCGCGCTTGCGGTATTCCGCCACGGTGTCGAGCAGCTGCTGCTGGGTCTCGTAGCGCTGGCGCGACTGCCAGTAGCCGTAGGCCCATTTCGGCATCATCGGCTGCTGCCCGGTCAGGTGGCGGTAACCGGCGATCACCCGGTCCATGCTGTCCGCGCTGATGACGTAGTAGTTGATCGCCTCGGCGATTTCCGAGGACATCGTGAGCGAATGGCGCTCCGGCTGCGGCAGCGGATTGTTGTGGGTGATGGCGATCATCCCGCTCGACACCTTCCAGTCGAGGAGAAGCTTGACCGGTTTGTTCTTCTCGAACTTGACTTCGAAGTTGTGGTACCACGGGTTCCAGCCCATGCGCCAGACGTCCATCACTTCCTTGCCGTCGATGGACAGCCGCGCGTAGTCGGACGAGTACAGCTGCATCTTGTGCACGCCGGGCTTGTCGCTTGCCAGGCTGCCTTCCCAGACCACGCGCGCGTCCTTCAGATCCTTGAGCGGCGGCAGCTCCTTGGGCCAGTTCTCCGCCACGTCCTTCAGGTACTGGTAGGCGATGTCCTTTTCCTTGCGGGTGAGCGCCAGCTTGCCGTCGACGTAGTAGCGGGCGGTCAGCCCGCCGGGCTTGCCGTCGGCGTCGCGCAGGACCAGGTCGCGCGACATCCAGGCATAAGGCGTGGCGTCGCCGAAGCGCGAGATGCTGTTGTTATCCCACAGCAGTCCGTAGTTCTTGTCCGAGACCACGAAAGGCACCGAGGCGATCATGTTGTGCTGGGCCAGCAGCACGTCTTCGCCGTTGTAGTTCATCTGCGAGTTCTGGTGCTGGCCCAGGCCGTAATAGGCGTCGCGGGTGCCGTGGTTGAAGCCCTGCTTGATCGCGAAGAACGGCTTGCCGCCCACCGTAACCGGCTTCATGCTCTCGGCGTCCTGCTGCAGGATCGGCTTGCCGGCCGCGTCGAAGAAGGACACGCGCCCGTCCTTCAGCGTCACCGTGGCCGAGATTCTGCCCGCCTTGAGCAGCACCGCCTCGTCCTTGCCGACCCGGGTAGCATTCACGGTGAACGTACAGGTGCAGGGCGTGGCGACCGTCATCAGGGAAGGCGTGAGCGCCTTGCCGGGCGCATCGAACTTCAGGACCTGGATGATGTTGTCGCTCATCAGGTTCAGGCGCACCAGCTTGGCGGCGCCGCGGTCGGGCTTGACCTCGATGCCGGTGGCGGTCTTCTGGTAACTGCCGGCGAGGGCCGGGGTGGCTGCGCACAGCAGCAGGACGGCGCTCGCCATTCGGGTGATTTGCATTATTGCGGGTCTCCTGGTTATCGTTTTTTATCGGTCAAGGCTGGTAGGTGCCCATCCTGACCTTCAGCACGGTAGGCAGGGCCGGCAGGTTCAGTCCGTAATCGGTCTGGTCGCCGTTCCAGTTGCGTTCCATGATCCACTTCCCGGCGGCGTCGAAGCGGCCCTCCTCCACCCGTGCGTACATCGCCGGCTTGTCTCCTGCGGAAGACAGTTTCACGCGTGCGCGCTGGCCGACCAGCACGAACTCGGCGGGGCCGATCTGCGCGATCGCCACGCCTCCGCCGGGCAGCTCCGTGCCCTCGGCGTATTCGTTCTTGTCGCGCAGGTATTGGCGCTCGCCGAACTGGAATTCACGGAAGGACACCGTGGCCTTCCACCCGTCCAGGGCGAGGGTTTGCGGCGCGCGGTCGTCGCCCTCCGCCACCCCGTGGGTGCGGCCCTCGAAGGCCCAGCGCGCCCACTGGCGCGACATCGGCGCAAAGGCGGCATATACCTGGGCGAAGGGCTCGACCATGCGGCGGTCCGTGTGCTTCGAGCCGAGCGGATAGTTGCTGTAGCTGGCGTAGTCGATCCCGAAGGGCACGACGCCGAGGGCGCCCTTGCCGACGATCTGCCAGACGTAGCGCGCATAAGTGGCGGCATTGCCCATCTCCGCCACCAGCAAGGCATTGTCCGGACGCTGGAAGCTTTCCAGCACGGCGCCCACCTTGCCGGACTCCGGCATGTAGATGTCGGGCGCGGCGAAATCGATGTGGGGCGCGGCAGCCTTGTAGATGCCGAGCACGTCCCAGGTCGGGCCGCCGCTGGCGAAGTCGCCTTTCCAGGGTGGGGGCAGCTGGTCAAGCTGGCCCGGCTGGCCCGGCTGGCCCGGTTCGCGCAGCGCATTGTTGACGAACATCGGCAGGTCGTAGACGGCGCGCCCGGCTTTCGCGATCTCCTCGATGTAGCTGGCGATCGCCCAGGTATGGAAGTACTGCTCGGCGTAGTCGCCGTACACCTCGCTCCAGCTGCCCTGCGCCGGTCGTCCCGCAGGTGCCGGTTGGCGGGCCAGCACCGCGCCCGGTACCGCCTGGCGGAACGCGGCTTCGGCGCGGGCCCCATGGTCGCGCGCCAGGCCGTAGGTGCCGACCTCGTTCTCGACCTGCACCATGATCACGGTGCGCTTGCCGGCGTCGATGTTGCGCAGGTGGCGCATCAGGGCCACGAACGCCTTCCTGTCGGCGGCGAGCGTGGCTTCGCCGAAGGGCGACAGGCAGTAGCTGGCCTTGCCTTCCTGGTCGCGCATGCGCGGGAAGCGCGCGTTGTCGAACTTCACCCACTCCGGCGTATAGGCCGGGCCGGTGTTCTTCCAGGTGCCGAACCACAGCAGGACCAGGCGCTTGCCATGCGCCCTGGCCTGGGCCACCAGGGTATCCACGTAACTGAAGTCGAAGCGCCCTTCTTCGGGCTCTACCTGTTCCCAGGCGACCGGAATTGCCAGCGTATTCGCCTGTGCATCCTCGAGCGCGGCCCAGACCTTGGGCAGGGCTGCCGGGTAATTGCTGGAGTTGTGGGCCTGGCCGCCCAGGATCAGGAATGGTGCGCCGTCCACCAGCAGCGCGTGGCGCCCCCCGCGTTCCACCAAGCGCGGCAGCTCGGAATCGGCTGCTGCGGCCGGCGCCACCTGTACAAGCTGCACCAGTGCCAGCGTTGCAGCCAGCGTCCTGAATCGGTTCATGCTGTCTCCTGTCGGACCCTTGCAGGGCCTCTCAATCGGTATTCGGTCGACAATTCGTGCCAGCATCGTAAGTCAGCCGTACACAGCATTGCAAGCAAAATGTTCACGCTAACATATCAGTACCGATATGCTTGCCGCTGTTTGCCCTGGAAAAACTTATCCAGCGACCGGATTAGCAGTGAGGAGCAGCATGCTTATTCCGGCTAGAGAGTGCTTCAGTCAAGCTGGATTCGACCTCACCGCACTAGACCGATGCAGCTTGCGGGACGATTCGCGTAGCAAACGCAAGAAAAATCCTCAAGTCATGAAATCGATTTCTTGACCTTGCGCAATCTATTGCGTACTGTAGAGATGGCGTGACATCGATTGCAGTGATAGAAGCGCCTGGCGGCGGATCGCACCCTCCGGTAATTCCTTAGCCAGCGCGTTTCGCATGTCGCCACGTGGCCACTTCGCCGCATTGAGTGTTGTGCATTAACAAAACTTACACGCTGTTCAGGTTTCGGCGCTAAAATTATGGTAGCGTACAACATCCAGTGTTAGCAGGGCGTCGATGCAGTCGCGGCGCATGGCGGCCTGGCAAATAAAAAAATTACCTACATCAGGAGACATCGTGAGGAAGTTCCAGAAAACAGCGATCGCTGCAGCGGTCGCGCAGATCGCCGTCGTCTATAGCGGCGTAGCATGGGCCCAGACCACCAATAGCAGCGCGGAGGAGCCGGTCGTCCCTGCGACGGCGGTGGTCAAGGTGTCCGGCCAGCGCGCAGCGCTGCAATCGGCCCAGAAGCTCAAGCAGAATGCCGACGAAGTGGTCGACTCGATCGTCGCCGAAGACATCGGCAAGCTCCCGGACCGTTCGGTCACCGAGGTGCTGCAGCGTATCGCGGGCGTCACCATGGACCGCAACATGCCGGGCGACCCGAATCGCCAGGCCGTCGAAGGTTCCGGCATCTCGGTGCGCGGCCTGACCTACGTGCGCTCGGAAGTCAACGGCCGCGACGCGTTCTCGGCCGGCGGCGGCCGCTCGCTCGGCTTCGCCGACGTGCCGCCGGAGCTGATGGCCGGCGTCGACGTCTACAAGAACCCATCCGCGGAACAGGTCGAAGGCGCCCTCGCCGGTCTGGTCAACCTGCGCACGGCCATGCCGTTCGACTTCAAGGGCCTGAAGGGCTCGCTGGGCGCGTCGCAAACTTATTCCGAGCTGAACAAGGCCAAGGGTCCGACCGGCACCGTGCTGCTGTCGAACCGCTGGAACACCGCGCTCGGCGAATTCGGCGCCCTGGTCAACTTCGCCTACGCGAAGAACCCGACCCGTACCGACGCCATCGGCATCGATCCGTACTTCCCGCACGTGAATTCCCGCAACCCGGCCCAGTACAACCGCGACGCGACCAAATGGCTGCCGCTCGGCGGCGGCCTGCGTTCGCAGGACTTCGAGCGCGTCCGCCGCGGCGACTATGCCGCGTTCCAGTGGCGGCCGAACCGCGACGTGACGGCTGGCCTGACCTACTTCAAGACCGACTACCAGGAAGACCTGAGCGAGCGCGTAGTCGCCTCGTCGGAAGACAAGTGGTACCAGCAGGTCGCCGGCGCCGACACCGTCTATGACAACAAGGGCGCCTTCCAGAGCGGCACGATCGCGAACCCGAGCTACGGCGGCTCGCCGTTCAACAGCTCGCGCCGCATCAACCAGCGCACCTCCGGCACGCGCGACCTCGCGCTGAACGTGCAATGGCGCGTGACGCCGGACCTGACCTGGACCAATGACATCCAGCACGTCCGTTCCACCACCGAGGGCTTCGACGCCGACGTCTCGACCGGCTTCATCCTGCCGAACCAGTCGATGGACCTCAGGGGCAGCATTCCGAAGATCGGCCTCGGCTCGGCGCAGTTCATGGCCGACCCGAAGAACTACTACTGGGCCTATACCCAGGAAGCGCTCGACCGCGCCAAGGCCGAGCAGAAGACCTGGCGCAGCGACATCAAGTTCTCCTTCGACGATCCGGTGCTGCGCGACATCCGCTTCGGCGTGCGCATGGCTGACCGCGAAGGCGAGAACAACAAGGCGCAGAAGTTCTACAACTGGTCGTCGATTACCTTCCCGTGGATGGAAGGCTGGCAGATTCCGGGCGTCGCACGCCTGAGCGACCCGCGCTTCGCGGGCGGCACCGAGCTGGCGCAGATCGATAATTTCTTCGGCGGCAAGGTATCGATTCCGGCGATGCTGTATCCGACCGATGCGCTGGCACGCGACTTCCCGAACGGCTGGACCAAGCTGCACGGCTACCACACCATCCTGTGCCAGGAGCAGGCGGCCGCCCAGGGCTGGGGCACCTGCGACACGTGGAAACCATCGACCTTCGACACGCCGTCGGCACGCAACACGCAGACCGAGAAGACCCGCGCCGCCTACACCCAGCTGCGCTTCGGCTTCGACGACCTCAAGTACCCGATCGACGGCAACGTCGGCATCCGCTACGTGAAGACGACGAACACCACGCACGGCTACATCGCGTACGACCCGACCAATGTCAGCATTCCGGGCGACGTGCCGGTGGAAGGCGTGAACACCCTGGTCAACATCGCCAAGTTCGAAACCCCGCGCAGCACCGATACCGGCTACCACAACTGGCTGCCGAGCCTGAACCTGCGCATGAAGGTCAGCGACCAGCTGCAGTTCCGTTTCGCCTGGGCCAAGGCGATGTCGCGTCCGGACTTCAACCAGCTGCAGTCCCTGACCACCCTGAGCTCGCCGGCGAACCAGCTGACGATCAAGGATCCGGTCACGCTCGCGGACCAGCGCGTCGTCTTCAGCGGCAACAACCTGACCGGCACCAGCGACGGCAACCCGCTCCTGAGGCCGACCACCGCGACCAACATCGACCTGACCGCCGAATGGTATTTCGCGCCGGGCGGATCGCTGACCTTCTCGGCCTTCGACAAGGACATCAAGAACATCGTCGTGAACACCACCTACGGTTACACGGTGAAGGATGTCAACGGCCAGGACCGGACCTTCGCGGTCACCCATCCGATCAACGGCGCCCACGGCTTTGCCCGCGGCTTCGAGATCGCCCACCAGCAGTACTACGACTTCGTGCCTGACTGGCTGCGCGGTATCGGCACCCAGGCCAGCTGGACCTATGTGTCGAGCGAGCGCAAGCTGGACAAGCCGGTGCCGGCCGCATTCTGCGCGGGCAGCGACCAGTCGAACATGAACCTGTCGATCAACGGCTGCGACACCGACGGACGTCCGTTCGGCAACACGCCGCTGCAAGGCCTGTCGCGTCACACGGTCAACTTCGCGGTCATGTACGAAAAGAACGGCCTGTCGGCGCGCCTGGCGTACAACTGGCGCTCGCGCTACCTGGTTGCCGTCAACACCTGGGGCAGCCGCGGCAACAACGGCCTGAACACGAATCCGGACGCCGGCTCACGCTTCCTGATCCCGACGCCAAACAACGACCAGGCCTACGGCCTGCCGCTGTGGCAGGACGACTACGGCCAGCTGGACGGTTCGATCTTCTACGACTTCACGGACAAGTTTCGTATCGGCCTGGAAGCCCAGAACCTGAACAACGCCAAGACGCGCCAGGTCATGCAGCAGCACGCCGGCATGTTCACCCGCCAGCTGTTCATGAGCGGTCCGCGCTACACCATCCGGGCGCAGTACTCGTTCTAAGCCGCGCTTCTGCGTCTTAGTACGGCAAGCAAGTTCGTCTCTCCTGAAGTCGCGGTTCCGCCATGCGGACCGCGGCTTTTTTTTCTCTCGTCATCCATTTATCAGACAAGGAGCATTCCATGCAGATCCAAGGCGACATGATCATCGGCAGGCGCAGCGTGCGCGGCGCCGCGGGCGTCGTTCACGCCGTCGACCCGGCGCGCCACGCCACCCTCGAACCGGGCTTCGGCCTGGCTTCTAGCGCAGAGCTGGAGACCGCCTGCACGCTGGCCGAGCAGGCCTTCGACAGCTACCGCGCCCTGCCCCTGGAGCGGCGCGCCGCATTCCTGGAGACCATCGCCGCGCGCATCCTCGACCTGGGCCCGGCCCTGATCGAGCGCGCCGGCCTCGAATCGGGCCTGCCGCAGGCACGCCTGGAGGGCGAGCGCATGCGCACCGTCAACCAGCTGCGCCTGTTTGCCAAGGTGGTCCGCGACGGGCACTTCCTGGCGGCGACCCTCGATTCGGCTCTGCCCGAGCGCACGCCGCCGCGCCCGGACCTGCGCATGCGCAAGATCCCGCTGGGCCCGGTCGCGGTCTTCGGCGCCAGTAACTTCCCGCTCGCGTTCTCGGTGGCCGGCGGCGATACCGCATCAAGCCTTGCGGCAGGCTGCCCGGTAGTGGTCAAGGCCCACAACGCCCACCTCGGCACGTCGGAGCTGGTAGCCCGCGCGGTGCAGCAGGCCGCCATCGACTGCGACATGCCGGAAGGCGTGTTCTCGATGCTGATCGGCGAAGGCAGGAGCATCGGCACCGCGCTGGTGGCGCATCCCGCGATCAAGGCCGTGGGTTTCACCGGCTCGCGCCAGGGCGGCCTGGCCCTGATGCGCACCGCCGCCGCACGCCCGGAACCGATTCCTGTGTATGCCGAAATGAGCAGCGTCAACCCCTTCTTCCTGCTGCCGAACGCGCTCGAGGGCAAGGCTGCCGGGCTGGCGCAAGGCTTCGTCGATTCGCTCACGCTCGGCGTCGGACAGTTCTGCACCAATCCGGGCCTGGTGGTCGGGCTGGAAGGAGAGGCATTCAACGCATTCAGCGTCGCGGCTGCCGAAGCCCTGCAGCTCAAGACCGCCGGCACCATGCTCACGCCCGGCATCCACAAGGCCTATGTCGAGGCGGTCGAAGCCCGCTCCGCCGTGCCGGGCGTGCAGTTGCTGGCGCGCGGCGCGGCAGCCGACGCGGAAGGCCCGGCATGCGCAGCGCAGCCGGCCCTGTACGGCTGCGACGCCGCCACCTTCCTCGCCACCCCAGCGCTGGAAGAAGAGATCTTCGGCCCGGCCGCGGTGATGGTGCGGTGCCGCGACGAGGCCGAGCTGCTGGCCGTGGCCGCACATGTGGAAGGCCAGCTGACCGCGACCGTACACGCGACGGCGGCGGACGGCGCGCTGGCGACAAGCCTGCTGCCCCTGCTCGAGCGCAAGGCCGGCCGCATCCTGTTCAACGGCTTCCCGACCGGCGTCGAGGTGTCGCATGCGATGGTGCACGGCGGCCCCTTCCCCGCCACTTCGGACAGCCGCACGACCTCGGTCGGCGCCACCGCGATCGACCGTTTCCTGCGCCCGGTGTGCTACCAGGCCGTGCCAAGCGAACTGCTGCCGGAAGCGCTGCGCGACGACAATCCACTGGGCCTGGCCCGGGTGGTCGACGGCGTATTGAAGACCGCGGGCTGATCGGAGCAGTTGTAGGGTGGGCGGATTCCGCCCACGCGGTCACATCACGGTGCTGCAGCCCGTGCGCCGGTTAAGAAGCCAACTATCACCGCGTGGGCGGGAGGACCCGCCCACCCTACAAAGATCGGGACAAGGCCATAAACGAAAAAGCCAGACGCATGCGCCTGGCTTTTTCACGTCCACCGGCGCCCCGGCGCCGTCTGGATCAGCGCCGGCCGGTACGCGTCGCCACGTCCAGCCACACCGCCAGGGTCAGGATCAGGCCCTTGACGATCATCTGCCAGTAGGTGTCGACGTCCAGCATCGACATGCCGTTGTCCAGGCTGGCCATGACCAGGGCGCCCACCAGCGCGCCGTGCACGGTGCCGGCGCCGCCGCGCATCGAGGTGCCGCCGATGAAGCAGGCGGCGATCACGTCCAGCTCCGCCGACATGCCGGCCGAGGGCGAACCCGCCGCCAGGCGCGCAGTGTTGATCAGGCCGGCCAGCGCGCACATCAGGCCCATCAGGCCGAAGATCCACAGCTTCACGGCGCGCACGTTGATGCCCGACAGGCGCGTCGCTTCCATATTGCTGCCGACGGCGTAGATGCGGCGGCCGAACACGGTCTGGCGTGCGATGTAGCTGAACACGCCCAGCAGGACCAGCAGGATCAGCACCGGCAGCGGGATGCCTTCATAGCTGTTGAAGGTGGTGATGAGGCCAGCCAGCACCACGCCGATGATGGCCACCCGGGCCACGCTGCGCCACAGCGGCAGGACCGGCAGATTGTGGCGCGCCTGGCTGGCGCGCTGGCGCCAGGCCAGCACGCAGGCCAGCACGAACAGGCCGGCGCCGAGCAGCATGCCGAAGGCCGGCGGCAGGTAGGCCTGGCCGAGCTGCTCGAATTCCGGCGAGATCGGGGCGATGGTGGTGCCGTCGGTCAGTCCCAGCACGATGCCGCGGTAGGCCAGCATGCCCCCCAGCCCGACAATGAATGAGGGTATCCCCGCATAGGCTGTCAGGTAGCCGTTCAGGAAGCCGAGCAGCATGCCGCCTGCCAGCACGATCGCCATCGAGATCGGCAGCGGCAGGTGGTGGACGACATCCAGCACGGCGGCCAGTCCTCCTAATAGCCCGAGGAGCGAGCCAATCGACAGGTCGATCTCGCCGGCGATGATGACGAACACCATGCCGCAGGCCAGGATGCCGGTCACCGACATCTGGCGCATCAGGTTGGACAGGTTGCGCGCGGAAGTGAAGCCGCCGTCGGTCTTCCAGCTGAAGAAGGCCCAGATGATGGCGATCGCGACCAGCAGGGCCAGGATTTTATACTGCGTGAAAATCTGCTTGAAGCTGATTCCCGTGTTTGTCGCCGCCCGTGCCGCGCCCCCCTGGGCCGCCGCTGGCGCGTGTACTTTGTCTAGCATCATTTCACCTGTCCGATTGCAGCGCCCAACACCATTTCCTGGGTCAGGCCTTGATTAAGGAAATTCCCACGCAGCTTGCCCTCGCCCATCACCAGCACCCGGTCGGAGACCCCGAGCACCTCGGCCAGTTCGGACGACACCATGATGATCGAGATGCCCTGGGCGGCCAGTTCGAGGATCAGCTTGTAGATCTCGAACTTGGCGCCGACGTCGACCCCGCGGGTCGGCTCGTCGAGGATCAGCACCTTCGGCTGGGTCAGCAGCATCTTGGCCAGCACCGCCTTCTGCTGGTTGCCGCCCGAGAGCGCCGTGATCGGCAGCGCCGGGCTGGCGGTCTTGAGCGCCAGGCGGCGGATCTGCTCGCCCACCTCGCGCGCTTCCAGGCCGTCGTCGATGCGCGAGAGCTTCGAGAAGCGGTCCAGCACCGACAGGGTGATGTTCTCGCCCACCGACAGGTCGCGCACGATGCCGTGCTGCTTGCGGTCTTCGGGCACCAGGGCGAAGCCCGTCCCGATCGCCTTGAGCGGTGTCGAGGTGTCGACCCGCCGGCCGTTCAGCCACACTTCGCCTTCATAGGCGCCTTCGTAGGAGCCGTAGATCGCGGTGACCAGCTCGGTGCGGCCCGCGCCCACCAGGCCGGCGATCCCCAGGATCTCGCCGCGGCGCAGCTCGAAGGACACGTCGTCGACCTTCTTGCGCTGCGGCTGGTCCGGGTCCCAGCAGGTGACATGGCGCGCCTCCATCACCACCTCGCCCACCTCGTGCGGGAGGGACGGATACAGCTGGTTCATCTCGCGCCCGCACATCTGGGCAATGATGCGGTCCACGTTCATCTGCTGCATCGGCGTGGTGGCGATGTGCTTGCCGTCGCGGATGACCACGATGGTGTCGCAGATCGCCGCGACTTCCTCGAGCTTGTGCGAGATGTAGACGCAGGCCACGCCCTTCGCCTTGAGGTCGCGGATGATCTCGAGCAGGACCTCGATCTCGCTGGCCGTCAGCGAGGCCGAGGGCTCGTCCAGGATCAGCAGGCGCGCCTGCTTGTTCAGGGCCTTGCCGATCTCGATCAGTTGCTGGTGGCCGCCGCCGTAGTTCTTCACCGGCAGCACCACGTTGACGTCGGGGAGCTTCAGTTCGCGCAGGATCTCCTCGGCGCGGCGGTTCATTGCGGGATAGTCGAGGCGCCCGCCCGGCAGGGTCAGTTCGTTACCGAGGAAGATGTTCTCGGCCACGGACAGTTCGGGCACCAGCATCAGTTCCTGGTGGATGATGATGATGCCGGCGTCCTCGGTCTCGCGCACCGAGCGCGCGCGCAGCGGCTGGCCGTCGAGCAGGATTTCGCCGTCCCAGCTGCCGTGCGGGTAGACCGCCGACAGGACTTTCATCAGTGTCGACTTGCCGGCGCCGTTCTCGCCGCACAGGCCGATGCACTCGCCGGGACGGATCGCCAGGTCGATCCCGTCGAGCGCGGGGACACCGTCGAATCGCTTCGCGATGCCCTTCATTTGGAGAAGATAGGGTGACATTCAAGACTCGTTCAGGTGCGCCGCCACGCCGGTCGTCTCCGACCGGCGCGGCTGGCGCAAAGTGCCGACAGCTGGTGGATTACTTGCCGGCCAGCTGTGCCTGGGTGTAGAAGCCGTCCTTGACCAGCAGGTCGACGTTCGACTTGTTCAGCAGGACAGGCTTGAGCAGCAGGCTGTCGACGTTCTTGACGCCGTTGTGCATCTGGGCGTTGTAGGCCGGCTTCTGGTTGCGCACCAGCTGCACGGCGACGTTGGCCGCGTTCGAGGCCAGGGCGCGCAGCGGCTTGTAGACGGTCATGGTCTGGGTGCCGGCGATCACGCGGCGCACCGCCGCCAGGTCGGCGTCCTGGCCCGACACCACCACCTTGCCTGCCAGCTTCTGGGCTGCCAGCGCCTGGATCGCGCCGCCGGCGGTGCCGTCGTTGGAGGCGACCACGGCGTCGATCTTGTTGCCGCTCGCGGTCAACGCGTTCTCGACGATGGCCATCGCCTCGGAAGCGCTCCAGTCCTTGACCCACTGCTTGCCGACGATCTTGATGTCGCCCTTGTCCACCAGCGGCTGCAGCACCTTCATCTGGCCTTCGCGCAGGATCTTGGCGTTGTTGTCGGTCGGAGCGCCGCCCAGCAGGTAGTAGTTGCCCTTCGGCTTGAGGTTTACCAGCGACTGCGCCTGAAGTTCGCCGACCGCCTTGTTGTCGAACGAGACGTAGGCGTCGACGTCGGCATTCAGGATCAGGCGATCATACGAGACCACCTTGATCTTGGCCTTCTTCGCTTCGCGGATGGCGTTGTTCAGCACCGTGGCGTTGTAGGGAACGATCACCAGAACGTCCACGCCGCGCGAGATCAGGTTTTCGATCTGGGCGATCTGGCGCTGCTCGCTGGCGTCGGCCGACTGTACGTACACCTTGGCGCCCAGCTTCTGGGCGGCGGCGGTGAAGTAATCGCGGTCGCGCGCCCAGCGCTCCAGGCGCAGGTCGTCGATCGAGAAGCCGATCTTGGGATTGGTGGCATCGGCGTGGGCAACGCCGACGCCGCCCGTGAACAGCATGGCGCAGGCCAGGCTGACGGCCTTGATCATCTTTTTCATTATTACGTCTCCTATGAATTTCTTATGCTGCTTATGTTGCCTTGCGGTCCAGCGCTGCAGCGGCTTCTGCCATTCTGATCAAAATCCCGCCGCCGCGCCAGCCCGTCTTAGCCTTAGTGGTTATGGCGCGGCATGTCGTGGCCCACGCCGCGATAAGGCAGCGCCAGTTCCATGCAGGCGCCGGTATGCAACTGGCCCACGGTGGCGCGGTAGATCTGCTGCCACGGCGTCTGGTTCGGCGGGATCGCCGGCGGGTCGTCCCTGCGGCGTGCTTCCATCTCCGCATCGGAGATGAGAACGTCGCAGCGTCCCGCGTTCAGGTCCACGCGCACGATGTCGCCGGTGCGCAACAGCGCCAGGTTGCCGCCGGCCGCGCTCTCGGGCGAGGCATTCAGGATCGACGGGCTGTCCGAGGTGCCGGACTGGCGGCCGTCGCCCAGGGTCGGCAGCGCCATGATGCCGCGCTTGATCAATGCATCGGGCGGCTGCATGTTCACCACCTCGGCCGATCCGGGCCAGCCGAGCGGGCCGGATCCTCGGATCACCAGCATGGTGCGCTCGTCGATCTCGAGCGCCGGATCGTTGATGCGGTGGTGGTAGTCGTCCGAACCGTCGAACACGACCACGCGGCACTCGAAGCGGTTTTCCGCGCCGGGCTCCGACAGGTAGCGCTCGCGGAAAGCCGGGGAAATGACGCTGGTCTTCATGATGGCGAAGTCGAACAGGTTGCCCTTCAGGACCAGGAAGCCGGCACTGTGCTTGAGCGGATCGGCAAAGGGACGGATCATCTCGCGGTCCCAGCTTTCCTTGTCCACCAGGTTCTCGGCCATGGTCTTGCCGGTCACGGTCGGGCGCTGCGAGCGCAGCAGGCCCTGCTGCTCGAGCTCCCACATGATGGCCGGCACGCCGCCGGCGCGGTGGAAGCGCTCGCCCAGGTATTTGCCAGCCGGCTGCATGTTGAGCAGCAGCGGCACGTCGTAGCCGTATTCCATCCAGTCCTCGGGCGTGATCTCGACGCCGGCATGGCGCGCCATGGCGACGATGTGGGGCTGAGCGTTGCTGGAGCCGCCGATCGCGGCATTGACCACGATCGCGTCCAGGAAGGCCTCGCGCGTCAGGATGGTCGAGGGACGGACGTCTGCATGGGCCAGTTCGACGATGCGGCGGCCGGTGTCGTAGGCCATCTGGCCGCGTTCGCGGTACGGCGCGGGAATTGCCGAGCAACCGGTCAGGGACATGCCCAGTGCTTCGGCCACGGCGTTCATGGTCGAGGCGGTGCCCATGGTGTTGCAATGGCCGGCGGACGGGGCCGAGGCGGTGGCGATCTGGATGAATTTCTCTTCGTCGATCTCGCCTGCTGCCAGGCGCTTGCGCCCTTTCCAGACGGCGGCGCCCGAACCGGCCAGTTCGCCTTCGAACCAGCCATCCAGCATCGGGCCGCCCGACAGCACGATGGCCGGGATGTCGACCGTGGCGGCCGCCATCAACTGGGCCGGGGTGGTCTTGTCGCAGCCGGTGGTCAGCACCACCGCGTCGATCGGGTAGCCGTGCAGGATCTCGACCAGGCCCAGGTAGGCCAGGTTGCGGTCCAGCGCCGCGGTCGGGCGGCGGCAGTTCTCGAAAATCGGGTGCAGCGGGAATTCCATCGGGATGCCGCCGGCGTCGCGGATGCCGTCGCGCACGCGCTTGGCCAGGTCCAGGTGGATGCGGTTGCAGGGCGCGATGTCGCTGCCGCTCTGGGCGATGCCGATGATCGGCTTGCCCGAGCGCAGTTCGTCCGGGGTGATCCCGTAGTTCATGAAGCGCTCCAGGTAGAGCGCGGTCATGTCGATCCGCTCGGGGTTGTCGAACCAGTCCTGGGAGCGGAAACGGCGTGGCTTCTGTTGTTGGTCGTCGTGATTCATGTTCTCATTTCTCCAGCCGCAAGAGGCGCTGCGGCAGTCCCGGGGTCTCCACGCGGAAGCTGAACAGGCCGCCGGCCAGCGGTTGCGCCGCCAGTTCTTCGTTCGACAGGCCCTTGCTGGCGGTGGTGGCGTAGACCGTGCGCAGGTCCGCGCCGCCGAAGGCCAGCTTGGTGACGTTGGCGCAAGGGAAGCGTACTTCGCCGACTTTGCGCCCTTGCGCGTCGAAGCGGTCGATGCGCCAGCCGCCGAAGGTGGCGATCCACACGCAGCCTTCGGCATCCACGGCCATGCCGTCCGGATAGCCGCCGTCCTGCAATTCCACGAACAGGCGCTTGTTCGACAGGCTGCCGTCCGCCGCCCGGTCGAAGGCATAGGTGCGCTTTTCCAGGGTGTCCGTGTGGTACAGGGTGCGCCCGTCGGGGCTCAGCGCCGGGCCGTTGGTGATG
Source organism: Massilia sp. UBA6681 (assembly GCF_002454935.1). Taxonomy (NCBI): domain Bacteria; kingdom Pseudomonadati; phylum Pseudomonadota; class Betaproteobacteria; order Burkholderiales; family Oxalobacteraceae; genus Massilia; species Massilia sp. UBA6681. The sequence goes on along the minus strand of NZ_DKJX01000069.1, from coordinate 16,122 downwards.
ATGTAGCCGTCGTCGTGGCGTTCGGCCTTGCTGCCGTCGAAGCGGTACAGCGCGCCGGTAGGCTGCTCTTCGGCGTCGTCCATCGAGCCGAACCACAGCGCCCCGTCGGCGTCGACGTGGCCGTCGTTGAAGCGGTTGCCCGGTACCTCGGCCTCCACCGCCAGCAGCGGCGCGAACGCGCCGGTATCTTCATGGAAGCGGTACAGGCCGTCGTCCAGCGAGCAGACCATGCCGCCGTCGCCGGCGCGCACGATGAAGCTGACCTGGCCCGGAGCGTCCCAGCTCCGCTGGTTTGCGCCATCGGCGTCGCAGCGGTGGACGCGCCGGCCCTTGATGTCGACGAACCAGACCTGCGCGCTGGCGGCGTCCCACAGGACGCCCTCGCCCAGCGTGGCGCCCACCTGCCACAGGCAGGCCGGGCTGCTCGCGATGTCGTTCGGGCCGCTCATGCGCCGTACCAGCCCGCGTCGACGAAGTATTCGCGGCCGCTGCAATGGCGCGCGTTGTTCGAGGCCAGGAACAGGGTCAATGCGGCCACGTCCTGCATCTCGACGCGCTCCGGGATGCACTGGCCGGCCAGGATGCGCGCCTCTTCTTCCTCGGTATGCCACAGCGCCTGCTGGCGCGGGGTGCGCACCGCGCCCGGCACCACGGTGTTGGCGCGGATGCCGTACTTGCCGACATCGCGCGCCAGCGCGCGGGTCATGCCCTCGATGCCGGCCTTGGCCGTCATGTACAGGTGCAGCTGGGTGTGCGGCAGATGCCAGGAGATCGAGCCGAAGTTCAGGATCACCCCGTCGCGCCGCGCTTTCATGCCCGGCAGGACAGCCTGGGTGCAGAAGAACTTGTGGCGCAGGTTGACGTTCATGCGGCTTTCCCAATACTCCGGGGTCACGTCCTCGATCTCGTGGCGGTCGTCATTCGCCGCGTTGTTGAGCAGGATGTCGACGCCCCCGAGCTCTTCCTCAATGGCGGCGAAAACGGACTTGAGCTGGTCCAGGTCGGTCAGGTCGCAGCGCATGAACTTCGGCGGGTACTGGGACGCGGCCAGGCTGGCCTCCAGCTGGCGCGACGCCTCTTCGGCGATGTCGAGGAAGACCACGCGCGCGCCCTGCCCGGCGAAGGCCGCCGTCAGCTCGCTGCCGATGCCGCTGCCGCCGCCGGTGACGACGACCCGCTTGCCCGCCAGGCTCGGGTAGGACGCGTAAGTAAATTCTTGATTCTTGTTGTCAGACATGAAGTTCTCGTAAGGAGTGGCGTCCTATCGGCCGCCGGCTGCGGCCAGCAGGCCGCGCCGCGCCAGGTTGTTGTAGAGGGCCCGTACGCCGAAGGTCCAGGGTTCGATGCCGTCGCTGCGCTGGACCGTGTTGACCAGCGTGCCAAGCGAGGGCGTGGAGATGCTGACGCGATCCCCGAGGTGGTGGGTGAAGCCTTTGCCCGGCGCGTTGCGGTCCTTGATCGGCGAGAACATCGTGCCGAGGAAGAGCATGAAGCCGTCCGGGTACTGGTGGTGGGCGCCGCAGGTCTGGCCGACCAGGTCGAGCGGGTCGCGGCTGATCTCGCGCATGCGGCTGTGGCCCGCCAAGGTGAAGCCGTCGTCCAGGCCTTCGATCAGCATGCCCACTTCGGCTTCGCGCAGGGTATCGAGCGAGAAGCCGCCGTCGAACAGGCGGATGAATGGACCGATCGCGCAGGAACCGTTGTTGTCCTTGGCCTTGCCCAGGAGCAGTGCGCTGCGGCCCTCGATGTCGCGCAGGTTGACGTCGTTGCCGAGCGTGCCGCCGACCACCAGCCCGCGGCTGTTCACGGCCAGCACGATTTCCGGTTCCGGGTTGTTCCAGTGCGATGCCGGGTGCAGGCCGACCTCCGCGCCGTGGCCGACCGCCGACATCGGCTGCGACTTGGTGAACACTTCGGCATACGGCCCGATGCCCACTTCCATGTACTGCGACCACAGGCCGCGGCTGGACAACTCGTCCTTCAGGCGCAGGGCGGCCTCGGAGCCGGGCTCGATCTGCGCCAGGTTCGTGCCGATCGAGGCCTGCAGCTGGGCACGCAGTTCGCTGGCGCGCCCGGGGTCGCCCTTGGCCTGCTCTTCGATCACGCGCTCCAGCAGGCTGACCGCGAAGGTCACGCCGCATGCCTTGATCGCCTGCAGGTCGCAGGGGGCGAGCAGCTTGATGCCGCCGTCGGCTTCCCCGCTGCTTGCGGCCTGCACCAGCGCCAGCGCGTCGCCCAGGTCTTCGCCTTCGGCGCCGCGCACGATGGCCAGCATGTCGTCGCGCTCGAACAGCTCGGCCACCGTGGCGGCGTGCCGGGTGATGTCGACCAGGCGGCCGCGGCGTACCGCCACCACGGCGGGGCCGGCGACCGCGCAGTTGGCCGATGCTTCGCGCCAGACGCGGCCGACCAGCAAAGCGTCGTTCAGGTCGGCGGGCAGCAGATTGGTTTCTTGTGTCATGATCTTTCTCTTTTCCTTATGCCACGGTGAGGGTCGCCTTCTTGAGGTCGACGCTGTTCGGTCCCACGAAGATGCTGAACGTGCCCGGTTCGACGACGCGCTTCATGTCGGCGTTGAAGAACCACAGGTCGCTCGGCTTGATGTCGAATTCCAGGGTACGGCTTGCGCCCGGCTCGAGCGTGACGCGCTGGAAGCCCTTCAGCTCCAGCAGCGGCCGGGTCACCGAGCTGACGTCGTCGCGGATATACAGCTGCACGACCTCGTCGCCGCGCAGCTGGCCCACGTTGCGCACGTCCACCTGGACCCGGGTGCTGCCGTTCACGCCGATGCGCGCCTGGGTCAGGCGCGGCGCCGAGATCTCGAAACGGGTATACGACAGGCCGTAGCCGAACGGGAACAAGGGCGTGGTCACGCCGTCGATGTAGCCGCGCCGGGTGCTCGGCTTGCGGTTGTAGTACATCGGCAGCTGGCCCGGGTCGCGCGCGATCGTGACCGGCAGCTTGCCGCCCGGGTTGGCGCGGCCGAACAGCAGGTCGGCCACGGCATGGCCGGTTTCCTGACCCAGGTACCAGCATTCGAGCAAGGCGTCGGCGCGTTCGGCCAGCAGCTTGGCCGACAGCGGACGGCCGTTCAGCAGCAGCACCACGGTTGGCTTATTCAGCGCAAAGATGGCGCGCGCCAGGTCGTTCTGCTGGCCGAGCAGGTCCAGCGTGATGCGGTCGCCCAGGTGGTGGTCGGCCCAGGCTTCGCGCGCGGTCATCTCGTTGTCGCCCAGGACCATGACGATGGTGTCGGCCGACCTGGCGGCTTCCACGGCATCCTGGATCAGGCGCGCATTGACTTCCGGCTTGGTGAATTCGATCTCGTCCTTGCCCCAGATGCGCTGTTCGGTCAGGCGCACGCCCTCGCGGTAGTCGAACGAGAAGCCCTGGGCGCGCGCTTCCTTCTCCAGCGCCTCGTGGATCGAGACCACGTGGCGCGGGATATCGGAGTAGCCGCCGATCGGCGTGTCCTTCGCGTGGGTGCCTAGCAGCAGCATCTTGCCGACCCGGTTCGGCTGCAGCGGCAACAGGCCCACGCCTCTCTCGTCCACCTTGTTCTTCAGCAGCACGGCGCTGCGGCGGGCCGCCTCGCGCGCCAGTTCGATCGCGTCCGGGGTGGCGGTCAGCGCGTCGGCGCGGGCCGCATCGGCATACGGGTTCTCGAACAGTCCGGCGTCGAACTTCAGCTTCAGCACGCGGCGCACCGCGTCATCGATTTCCTTGACCGCGATCTTGTTCTCGCGTACCAGCTCCGCCAGGCTCAGGTAGCCCGCCGGATCCGGGGTCTCGACGTCGACACCGGCCTTGACCGCGCGCAGCGCCGCTTCCTTGCCGGTCGCTGCCAGCTTGTGGCGCGAGACCAGTTCGATCACGGCCATGTAGTCGGCCACGGTGGCGCCCTTGAAGCCCCATTCCTTGCGCAGCACGTCGGTCAGCAGCCAGCGGTTGGCGTGCGAAGGCAGGCCATCGATCTCGTTATACGAGGGCATCACGGCGGCGATATTGGTTTCCTTGACGATCTTCTCGAACGGCGGGAAAAAGTCTTCGCGCAGGGTGCGCTCGCCGACATTGGCCGGGCCGATATTGGTGCCGCTCTCGGGCTGGCCGTGGCCGGTCATGTGCTTGAGCGTCGCATGCACCTTGTCGGCGGCCAGCGGCAGGGTCTCGCCCGAGAAGCCGATCACGGCGGCCTTGCCGATCACGCCGCACAGGTGCGGGTCTTCGCCATAGGTTTCCTCGATGCGGCCCCAGCGCGGATCGCGCGCCACGTCGACCACCGGCGCCAGCGCCAGGTTGGCGCCGCGCGCACGCATCTCGCGCGCCGCGACCGAAAACACTTGCGTCACGAGAAGCGGGTCGAAGCTCGAAGCCAGGCCGATCGCCTGCGGGAAGCAGGTCGCCTCGCGCGCCGTGTAGCCATGCAAGGCTTCCTCGTGCATCAGGACCGGAATGCCCAGGCGGGTGCGTTCCACCGCCCATTTCTGCACCGCGTTTACATACTCGGCGGTCTCGCGCGGGCCGCGGTTTTCGGTCGCACCCGAATTGCCGGCCACGTTGGCGTCCCGGCCCAGCAGGCGGTCGGACGGGCGCGCCAGCATGCCCATGCCGTTCGGGTAGGCGGCCTGCGCCTTCTCGATCGAGAAACTGCTGTCCGGATTCTGCACGCCCGGCTTCTTTTGCCACAGGCATTGCATCTGGACGATCTTCTCCTCCAGCGTCATGCGCCGCAGCAGGTCTTCGACCCGCGCATTGACCGGTGCGCCGGCCTGCTTGTACAACGGTACGCCCTGCGCGCCCTTGGGCGCCGCTGCCGCGAGGGCCGGGACGCTGCCCAGGCCTGCCATGCCGGCCATGCTCCCTACCGAGGCCAGGAACTCCCTGCGTTTGATACCCATCGATGTCGTCTCCGCTGCTTGTTGTTATGTCCCGCTCGTGGATGGCGGGTGAGTGCATTCAAACATTCGTATAACAGAAATGTTACCGCAACCATTCCAGTCTAAACGGCGGTATTATCAGCTGTCAATCAAATACTTGCCGAATGTTCAGCGAGCGCGACGAAAGGCGATGGGAACCTGGCCGGAGTGGCCTCGGGGCGGGGATGTCGGGGAAGAGAAAGGGTGCCGCGGGCGCGCCGGCACGGCGCGCTGCGGGGCCGAGAACGAGCGCGCAATCAGCCGCGCGCGTAGCTCAGCGTGTTGCCTGGACGCGGCGCGCACCCGAAGGTGCGGCCTTGGCGCCAGCCTTGACGGAAGGAAGCCGCGCAGGCGGCCTGGTGCGCGGGGCGGCGTCCGACTGGCGGCGTACCAGTTCGAATACCATCGGCACGCGTTCCGGCGGCGCCTCTTCTCCCTCGCGCAGTGCGCGCACGCGCCGCACCAGCGACTGCACGGCCTCGCGCGCCATCTCGGCGATCGGCTGGCGCACGGTGGTCAGTTCGGGCCAGATGGTGGTGGCCAGGGCCGAGTCGTCGAAGCCGGTGACGGTCAGGTCGCCCGGCACGTCCAGGCCCAGGCGGTGCGCTACCGCGACGGCAGCCGCGGCCATGTCGTCGTTACTGGCGAAGATCGCGGTCGGACGCTCCTCGAGGGCCAGCAGGTGTTCCGCCGCATCCAGGCCCGAGCGGTAGGTGAACATGCCCTGCACCACCAGGTCTTCGGCCTTGTCGGCGCCCTTCTCTTCGATGGCGGCGCGGTAGCCCGCCAGGCGGCGTCCGCTGGCGGTCTGGTTCGGGTGGCCGACGATGAAGCCGATGCGCTGGTGGCCGAGTGCGATCAGGTGGCGCGTCATCTGGTAGGCGGCATCGTAGTCGTCGATGCTGACGGCGCCCACGCGCTCGTCCGGCGAACCGCAGGCCACTACCACGGCCGGGATGTCGGCCTCGGCCACGCACGCGATCACGGCTTCGCTGTCGCACAGCGGCGGCGGCAGGATGATGCCGTCCAGCCCGTTGCCGATCAGGCGCCGGGTCTGCTCTTCTTCGTGCTGCCCGGCTTCGCACTTCTCGACGAACAGCTGGACGTTGTTCAGGCCGGACTGGCTGAGCAGGCCGACCAGGAATTCGCTGAGGTAGGCGGCGCTCGGGTTACTGTACAGGAATCCGACCCGGATCGGCTTGGAGCCGGCCAGGTTGCGCGCCTCCTGGTTGGGGGTGTAGTTCAGGGCGGCGACCGCCTCGGCGACCTTGCGCCGCGTGCTCTCGCGCACCAGGCCCTTGCCGTTCATGACGCGCGACACCGTCATCGGCGAGACGCCGGCCAGCTTGGCGACGTCAGCCATGGTCGGCTGGCCGCGACGCTCCACGTCTTCCTGGATGGCTTTCACGTTGGCTTTACTCATGTTCTCGCAGACCCCTGTATGGACTTTCAACCCTGTTGTTTGCGCTATCTTAACACATTCGCAAACGCGTAAACGTGTCCCTGCCTGCGTCAGCATAAAAACCGCAGGTGCTCCGAAATCGATTTCAATCGCGGAAAGTTTGCGCTAACATTCGCGGACACGATTACAACATGGAGACCCAAACCACATGACGACACGACGCACCATGCTGCAGGCCCTGGCCGGCGCCGCCCTTCTGCCGGCGGGCTTCCCCGCACTGGCAGCCGCCCCTAAAGGCGAGGCCCTCAAAGACATCGCGAAGCGCAAGGGCCTGCGCTTCGGCACCGCGGTAGGCGCCGGCGCGAACCAGTTCGGCAACGCGGCCTACCGCGCCCTGGTCGAACGCGAGTGCAACATCATCGTGGCCGAGAACGAGATGAAGTGGCAGGCACTCGAGCCGGCGCGCGACGCCTACCGCTTCGGGCCGGCCGACGCGATGCTGGCCTGGGCCGAGAAGAGCGGCATGGCGATGCGCGGCCATAACCTGTTCTGGCAGGCCGAGAAATGGCTGCCGGGCTGGATCGCGAAAGAAGATTTCGGCAAGGGCAGCGCGCGCGCCGAAGCCCTGATGCGCAAGCACGTCAAGACCGTATGCGAACACTACGGCAAGCGAATCGGCAGCTGGGACGTGGTCAACGAAGCAGTCGACCATACCGACGGCAAGATGCGCCAGAACGCCCTGACCCGCGCATTCCCCGGCTCCAGCGGCGCCATCGAGCAGATCGACCTGGCGTTCCGCCTGGCCCAGGAATATGCGCCACACGCCCAGCTGGTCTACAACGACTACATGCGCGAAGACTCGGGCAGCGCCAAGCACCGCGCCGGCGTGCTGGCCATGCTGGCCGAACTGAAGAAGCGCGGCACCCCGGTCCATGCGCTCGGCCTGCAGGCCCACATCGGCTCCTGGGACGAGAGCAAGAAGCGCGGCCGCGAAGACATGCTGGAGTGGCGCAAATTCCTGGACGAGGCCACCGCCATGGGCTACGACCTGTTGATCACCGAGTTCGACGTCAACGACCGCGCCCTGCCGGCCGATATCGCCAAGCGCGACGCCGGCGTGGCCGCCGCCGCGCGCGAATTCCTCGACGTGACGCTTTCCTATCCGCGCCTGAAAGACTTCCTGCTGTGGGGTATGGCCGACCACATCAGCTGGCTGCAGACCTGGGACGAGGCGCCGCGCAAGGACAAGCTGGCGCAGCGTCCCCTTCCCTACGACGCGCAGCTGCGCGCCAAGCCGCTGCGCCAGGCGATCGCGGACGCGATGCGCGCCATGCCGGACCGCCAGGCTTGACGTGAGCCTACGGGAGCGGTGCCGCCCCAATCGCGCGCACCGACTCCCGCACCACGAGGGTCGGTTCCGGCACTTCGAGCTCGAGCGGCTGGTGGCGGATCATCCGCAGGATCGCCCGTCCCAGGCGCTGACCGACGTCGAACAGCGGCTGGCGCACCGTCGTCAAGGGAGGCGTCGTGTACATCGAGCTGTGCAGGTCGTCGAAGCCGACCACGGACACTTCGTCCGGCACCGCGATGCCGCGCCGGAACAGGGCCAGCCGGGCGCCATACGCGGTCAGGTCGTTGGCCGCGAAGATGGCCGTGAAGCGCTGGCCGGATGCGAGCAGGCGCTCGACCGCCTGCAGGCCGCCGGACTCCGAGAAGTCGCCGGGCAGCACCAGCTTGCGCTGCGGCTTGATCCCATGCCTGGCCAGGGTGTCGCGGTAACCGGCCAGGCGCGCCAGCGCATCGCGGTGCTCGGAGGGGCCCGCGATGAAGGCGATGTCGCGGTGGCCGTGTTCCACCAGGTGCTCGACCGCGTCGCAGGCGCCGCGGTAGTTGTCCAGGCAGAAGCCATAGGTGCGCGGGCCTTGCAGGTCGCGTCCGAAGGCGACGATCGGCACCTGCTCGGACAGGGCCAGGATCTGCTCGTCCTTCAGGTTCCCGCTCAGGATCACCAGGCCGTCCACCCGGCGCGCGATCAGGAGTTCGATCCGCTCCGCCTCTTCGTCCGCATGCCAGTGGCCGGACACGATCAGCGGCGCATAACCGGTGCCCTGCAGGGCTTCGTCGACGCCGGCCATGGCGTCGGCAAAGTAGCCCGAGGCCAGCGACTGGGTCAGGATGCCGATGGTACGCGAGCTGCCGGTCTTGAGGTTCTGGGCGAGCACGTTCGGTTTGTAGTTCAGCCGTTCGATCGCCTGTTCGATCGCCTGGCGCTTGTCGTCGGAGACCTTGGCGGTGCCGTTCAGCAGGCGCGACACCGTCGCCGCCGACACCCCGGCCACGCGGGCGACTTCATGGACAGTGGCCGTCGGCCTGTCGGATGCTTTTCTCATGCATGCTTTCGGCCGGAACGGCAACTCGGGGCCGCGGCCAGGGGTGGAAAATTGCCAGTATAGCAGCAGCTACCACGCTACTACCCGCCAAAATATCGTTGACACCCGCTCCGGCACCCGCATATGATGAAATCGATTTCATAAACGGGTTCGCAGTGGCTGCGCTGGCACGCCACCGGGCCTCGCCGCCAACCTCGACATCATCCGCCATGACCGATTCCACGCAATTCCCTCCCGATTTCACCTGGGGCGTCGCCACCAGCGCCTTCCAGATCGAAGGCGCCGCCGACGCCGACGGAAAAGGTCCCTCGATCTGGGACACCTTCTCGCGCAACCCCGCCAACATCAAGGACGGCAGCAACGGCGACGTCGCCTGCGACCACTACCACCGCTACCGCGAGGACGTCGGCCTGATGGCCGGCCTGGGCGTGGATGCCTATCGCTTCTCGATGGCCTGGGCGCGCGTGCAGCCGGCCGGCAAGGGCGCATGGAACGAAAAGGGCTTCGACTTCTACGCGCGCCTGCTCGATGCGCTGCAGGAAAAAGGCATCGCGCCGCACCTGACCCTGTATCACTGGGACCTGCCGCAAGGCCTGCAGGACGGGGGCGGCTGGCTCGCGCGCGACACCGCCTACCGCTTCGCCGATTACGCAGAGGAAGTGGCGCGCCGCTTCGGCGACCGCCTGGCCAGCATCGCGACCCACAACGAACCCTGGTGCACCGCCAACCTGGGCTACGGCAATTCGCAGTTCGCCCCCGGCGTCACCGACGCCAGGCAGGCGATCCAGGTATCCCACCACCTGCTGCTCTCGCACGGCCTGGCGATGCGCGCGATGCGCTCCTTGAGTCCGCGCGCCGCGCTCGGCATCGTGCTGAACCAGTGGACCTCGGACCCGGCCACCGATAGCGAGGCCGACCGCGCGCTGGCGGAGCTGGAGTGGGCGCGCTCGGTGCAGTGGTTCATGGACCCGATCCTGAAGGGCCGCTACCCGGAACTGGCGCTGCGCGCGCACGGCGCCGACGCGCCCCAGGTCGCGGAGGGCGACCTCGACATCATCCAGGGTCCGCTCGACTTCCTGGGCGTGAACTACTACTTCCGCCACTACGCCAGCGCCGAGACGCCGCCGCGCACGGCGCCGGCCGTGCTGGGAACCACCGACATGGGCTGGGAAATCTACCCGCAGGGCCTGACCGAGCTTCTCCTCAAGCTCAAGGATGAATATACTCTGCCACCCATCTACATCACCGAGAACGGCATGGCTTCGGCCGACCGCGTCGAGGCGGGACAGGTGAACGATACCTCCCGGATCCGCTTCGTCGAGCAGCACCTGGCGGCGCTGAAGACGGCCATGGACGCCGGCGTGGACGTGCGCGGCTATTTCATGTGGAGCCTGATGGACAATTTCGAGTGGAACTCGGGCTACGCCAAGCGCTTCGGCATCTACCACGTCGATTATGCTACGCAGCAGCGCACGCCGAAGGCCAGCGCCCACTGGTACCGCGACTTCGTCGCCGCCCAGCGCGGGCAGCGCCGCGCAGCATGACGCGCATGCCAGGCAAATAAAAAGAAACACGGAGGAGACAATGAACGACGAACAATACCGGGACGGCCCGCGCCTGGTGGCCGACATCGGCGGCACCAACGCGCGCTTTGCCCTGGAGCGCGGCACGGGCTCGATCGAAGCGACCGAGACCCTGGCCTGCGCCGACTACCCGCGCTTCCAGGACGCCGCGCGCGCTTACCTGGAACGCCACCGCACGCCCACGGCGCCGGTGCGCCATGCGGTGATCGCCATCGCCAACCCGGTCGAAGGCGACCATGTCAAGATGACCAACCACTGCTGGGAGTTCTCGCTGCAGGCGGCGCGCGCGGAACTGGGGCTGGAGACCCTGCTGGCGGTGAACGACTTCGCCGCGCTGGCGATGGCGCTGCCGCAGCTGGCCGCCTCCGAGCTGGTGCAGGTGGGCGGCGGCGCCCCGGCGCTGGACGGCGCGATCGGCCTGGTCGGCGCCGGCACCGGCCTCGGCGTGGCGGGCCTGCTGCCCGCGCACGGGCGCTGGAACGTCCTGCAAAGCGAAGGCGGCCACGTGGCCTTTTCGCCCGCCGACCGCCGCGAGCAGGACATCCTGGCCTACTGCTGGCAGCGCTGGGACCACGTCTCGGCCGAACGCCTGGTCTCCGGGCCCGGGCTGGCGCTGATCCACGACGCCCTGCGGGCATGCGCCGGCCTCGAGCCCGCGCCGCTGGAGCCGGCCGTCATCGTCGAACGGGGCCTGATCGGCGCCGACCCGCTGTGCGCCGACACCCTCGACAGCTTCTGCGGCATGCTCGGCACCGTGGCGGCCAACCTCGCCGTGACCCTGTGTGCGCGCGGCGGCATCTACATCGGCGGCGGTGTGGTGCCGCGCCTGGGCGAATGGTTCGCGCGCTCGTCGTTCCGCGCCCGCTTCGAGAACAAGGGGCGCTTCTCAAGCTTTGCCGCGCGCATTCCCTGCTTCGTGATCCATGCGCCCTACCCGGCCCTGGCTGGCGCCGCCGCCATGCTGGCGGAACACCTGGATGCGCGACCAGCGGCGCACGCCTTGCCGCAAGCGGCGCTGGAGGTGCAGCATGGGCATGCCTGAGCGCAGCCGCCACCCGCTGCTGTGGGTGCCGAGCGGCTACTTCACGATGGCGCTCGGTTACGTGATGCTCACCAGCGTCACCGCCATCATGTTCAAGAACCTGGGCATGGACAACGGCCGGGCCGCGCAGTATTCCAGCCTCCTGATCCTGGCATACACGATCAAGCCGCTGTTCGCGCCGTTCGTGGAGATGTACCGCACCAAGAAGTTCTTCGTGCTGTGCGCGCAGGTGGCGATCGGGCTCGGTTTCGCCGGGGTCGGCCTGGCATTGGGCCTGCCCGGCTACATGGGCATCCTGATGGCGCTGTTCTTCGCGCTGTCCTTCATCGGCGCCACGCAGGACATCGCCAGCGACGGCGTCTACGTCACCTCGCTCGACTCACGCGCCCAGTCGCTGTATTGCGGCATCCAGAGCCTGTCCTGGAACATCGGCCCGATCGTCGCCGCGGGCGGCATGGTGTTCCTGAGCGGCTACCTGCACACCAATGTGTTCGGCCACGATCCGAAAGTATTCGGTCCAGACTGGGTCGAGTCCTGGCGCATCATCTTCTTCCTGGTCGCCGGCATCACCCTCCTGATGGCGCTGTGGCATGCGCGCGTGATGCCGGAAGGCGCGCGCGCCGCCGACACGCCGTCGAGCGTGCGTGACGCCGGGCGCATCCTGCTGGACGCTTTCGTCACCCTGTTCCAGAAGCGCGATATCTGGAAGATGATCGCCTTTGCCTTCCTGTTCCGGCTCAGCATCGGCTTCCTCGAGAAGATCGGTCCCTTCTTCATGGTCGACCCGGCCTCCAAGGGCGGGCTGGGGCTGTCGAACGAAATGCTGGGGCTGATCTACGGCACCTATGGCCTGGCCGCGGTGCTGCTCGGCTCCCTGCTGGGCGGCTGGTACGTGGCGCGGCGCGGCCTGAAGTCGACGCTGTTCGTGCTGTGCTGCGCGGTGAACATCCCGAACGTGACCTTCCTCCTGATGAGCATCTACCTGCCGAGCAGCCTGATGGCCATCACGGCGGGTGTCGTCATCGAGAAGTTCTTCTTCGGTTTCGGCGCCGTGGGCTTCATGATCTACTTGATGCAGCAACTCGCGCCGGGCAAGTACACCACCACGCACTACGCCTTCGGCACCGGCCTGATGGGGCTGTGCGGCATGGTGACGGGCGTGCTCAGCGGCCACCTGCAGGAGATGATGGGCTACGTCGCTTACTTCACTTTCGTGATGGTGGCGACCATCCCGTCCTTCCTGGCGACCTGGTTCGCGCCCTTCCACCACGACGACGGCAGCCAGCCTGCCGTCGCCGTGCAGGAGGACGGTGTGCCGCCTGCCGGTTCGCCCCACCCCGCCGCCTGAGCGGCGCAACGGCCGGGCCCGCGCGTCCGGCCGTCTCTTTTCTTTCGAACGGCGCCGAATCACTCCGGTGCCCATGGCTTCACGCAATCTACGTTATGCTCGCGTGTTCGACAGCTCGGACACAAGGCACGATGGGTATTTACCTCGCACTATCTTGGGCCACCACGCCCCCGCACGGCAATCCGGCCGACTCCAGCCGCAACCCGAAGCGAATGGAGCGCAGCTGATGTTTCATCTGATGTTCAGTTTGCCCTGCGTGGTCGTGCTGATACGCTGGTTATTGCCCTTGCCCATGGCCGGGCGCACCAAGCTCGCTGGCGCCGTGGTGTTGGTGCTGGCCTCGCAATATCACCTGTGGTCGCGTTTTTCTTCCGGCAGCGTGTTTTCGCCGGAATTTCCGAAATCCCTCATCATCCTGTTCAACTGGGCGTTTGGCGCCATGTTGCTGCTGGCTGTGTTCCAGCTCGTGCTCGATGTCGGCGCATTGATGCTCGCACTGGTCCGGCGCCGCCGCGTGCCCATCCCTGCGCGCCTGCGCGGCGCGATCGGCGTCACGGCCATGCTGTTGGCCGCGCTCGGCGTCATGCAGGCGATCAAGCCGCCGCCGCTGAAGGACGTACAGATCGCAATCAAGGACTTGCCACGCGAATTCGACGGTTATCGGGTGCTGCACCTGACCGACCTGCACATCAGTCGCCTGTTCGATGCAGCATGGACACGCAAGCTCGTCGATGATGCCAATGCGCTCGGGGCGGACCTGATCGTCATCACCGGTGACCTCATCGATGGCAATGTCGCGGAGCGCGAAGCCGACGTGGCCGCGCTGCGTGACTTGCGCGCCCGGGACGGCGTCTGGGTCATTCCCGGTAATCACGAGTACTTTTTCGGCCACGGCGCATGGATGGCGTATTTTGCCGGGCTCAACATGAGGCCTCTGGACAATAGCCATACCATCGTCAAGCGAGGTAGCGGCCAACTGGTGCTCGCCGGCGTGAACGACGTGACCGCCCCGCGCAGCGGCGCTCCCGCGCCCGACCTCGATGCGGCGCTGCGCGGCGCACCAAGCGGCGTGCCGGTCGTGCTGCTCGACCACCAGCCCAGGAATGCCCGCTTTTCGGCCAGCCGTGGCGTCGCGCTGCAATTGTCCGGCCACACGCACGGCGGCATGATCCTCGGGCTCGATCGGGTGGTGGCACAGGCGAACAATGGCTTCGTCTCGGGCCGCTACGAGGTCGACGGCATGACGCTGTACCTGAACAATGGCACGGCGCTGTGGCCGGGCTTCGCGCTTCGGCTTGGCGTGCCTGCCGAGCTGACGCGGATTACGCTGCGGCGTCAGGCGCCTTGAGGGCGCTGCGACGGCAAAGGCGCAAGCGTAGCGTCGGCCCGTTCCCCTCATCTGGAGCAGTGTCTTGACGCCGGGACCGCGGACGGCTCCGTGGCTGAGCGCAGAGCCAGCGCTTGTCGCACGCTTCCTGCTTGATCGAGGATGCTACCGGCAGGAGGAATGACACACGCCCGTCAACGCCGGACATCGTCGTTAACGTCGGACAGCCAATAACGATACGGGCCCCAAAATGGAGCCCGTATCGTTACCCCTTGGAGCGAAGACGGAGTCGGACCCATCTGGACGGCTCTGCGGGCCGTTATGAGCTCTGCGAATCAACAACGTAGCTTTGAACCAGATTTTCGAAATAACCTGCTCAACACGCCAAAGTACCAGGTCTTCATGAACTTCTCGCAGGACTTCAACAAAGCGCGGGCATTGTGAATGAGACTGACGCCTCCAAATAAGCGTATATTCATCGATTGGATGAATAGGAACACGCAAAGGGGTCGGTAATGAATAAGCTCATCTACAAGGGCGCGCTGGCAGTGGCGGTGACGATCGTTTCATTGAATGCATCGGCCGAAGCGATCGTGACGTTCGCCCATCCTGCAAACATGGCGGACGTGCCGCGCTCGGTTATCGACCGGGAAAACATGGAGTGGCACTTTAGCGAGCATTTCGCGAATCTGTCGAAACAGTTGCCGGCGGGGCAAAACTTGAAGGTCGAGATGCTCGATATCGACTTGGCCGGGGACGAGTTCCCGCGCGTGGCGATTCGTAATGTGCGCGTGCTGAAGGGCCGCGCCGACTGGCCGCGTCTGCACTTGCGCTACACCATCGAGCAGGACGGGAAGGCAGTGCGCACCGGGGAAGCCAAGCTGTCCAATCCGAATTACCTGATGGGAGTTAATCGCTATCCCCACGAGATGTACTCGCACGAGAAGCAGATGGTCGAGGACTGGTGGCGCAAGGAGGTGATGGCGGCGCACTGAGCGCCCATCTATTATCCCGCATCTCGCGCTCCTGGGCTCGCCGGGGGCGGATCACGACGGCGCCGTGGCGCGCTCGAGCGCACCGAACTAAAAATCGCATGTTCCCGGCTGTCACCGCACATTTATCCGACGCTTGCATCACATAACAGGCGGGCCGGTCGTCTCTGCAAAAACTCGGTATCAGCCAATATTTCCCGTGATTTGCCAGCGGCATCTTCTTCCAATCTAGGCGCTGCCGGTCGCTACACAATGTCCAGACATTCTTCGGACCCGCGCGCCGATGGACGTAGACGTCACGAAGGGCAGGAACCGACCCAAAACGGACGTTCTCCATCCCACTTCATCAGGCCCTCAGGCGCAACGCGTCCAACACAAGCAAAAATGCCGGCGACGCATTGCGCCGACTTGGATAGTACAAGTGATACCCGGGATAGGTCGGGCGCCAGTCATCCAGCACCTGCACCAGGTCACCCGCTGCGATGTGGCGGTCGGCCACGTCCTGGGGGACGTAAGCCAGACCATAGCCTTCCAATGCGGCAGTCACGATTTCCGCCGATGTATTCAGGATCACCTGCCCTTGGACGTGCACGCTCATCTCTTGACCATCCTTCTCAAACTCCCACGCATACACGCCGCCGTGGGTCGGCAGCCGCAAATTGATACAGTTGTGTTCAGTCAGGACTTGAGGAACTGCCGGCGCCTTCCGCGTTGAGAAGTAAGAAGGTGAACCGACCACGGTCATGTGGAAATCCGGGCTAATGCGCATCGCAATCATGTCCTTGGCCACCTGGTCGCCCACGCGCACGCCTGCATCGAACCGTTCCGCAACGATGTCGATCAGTCCGTAGTGGATCGAAAACTCGATCTTCAAGTCAGGATATGCGGGAAGCAGTCTGGACAGCTTCGGCCACAGGATCGTTCGAACTGCGTGGTCGTGCGAACTGATCCTGACCGTGCCGGCCGGCTTGTCGCGATCCTCGCTCAGCGACGCCAGTTCGGCCTCGATGCCTTCACAGTAGGGACCAACAGTGGCCAATAGCCGCTCTGAACCGCCCCGGATTTTGTGGAGGCTCCATTGTTTGAGAAAATGGAGCTACGAAGAAGCAACCGAAGTATTCC